>CALRYR010000320.1:0-5523 GCA_943372425.1 Variovorax sp. YR752
CCACGCCCTCGGCGAGCGCCATGGTGGCGTCGTTGCCCGACTGGACGATCATCCCCTTGATCAGGTCGTCGACCGGCACCTGCATCTTCGGGTCGATGAACATGCGCGAACCCGGCATCTTCCAGGCGCGCACGCTCACGGGCAGCGTCTGGGTCAGGCTGATCTTCTTGGATTTGAGCGCGTCGAAGACCAGATAGGCCGACATCAGCTTGGTCAGCGAAGCGGGCTCGACCGGGCTGTCGATGTCCTTCTGCGCCAGCATCTGGTTGGCCGTGACGTCGAGCAGGAGATAGCTGCGGGCGGCGACTTCGGGTGGCACCGGCGCCTGGGCCGCGGCCAGCATGCAGAACGATGCGGCGGCAGCCAGCACCAGCGCGCGGAGCGCGTCAGAGATACGTGTCATGGGAGATGGGAAGACCTGCAGATCAGCCAGCGCGCAAATGGCGGGCCACGAGATTTTTCAAGAGCGGCAATTGTCCGTGAAAGAAATGGCCGCCTCCGGGGACGACTGTGACAGGAAGTGACTGCGGGCGCGCCCAATCCATCACGGCCGACAGGGCAACCGTGTCGTCGGCCTCGCCGTGCACGACCAGCGTGCACTCGAGCGCGCCCTCGGGCAGCGCCGGCGGCACGATGCGGGCCACGCTGGTTCCGACGAGCACCACCTGCTGCACTTCGCGCGCCGGCCACAGGGCCTGCAGCGCATTCACCGTCACGAAGCCGCCGAAGGAGAAGCCCGCCACGGCAACCGGCCCGTCCGGAGCGACCTGCGCCAGCACCGCCGCGAAGTCCTCGGTCTCGCCGCGCCCTTCGTCGTGGGCACCTTCGCTGGCACCGACGCCGCGGAAGTTGAAGCGCACCGCGGTCCAGCCGCTCGCCACGAAGGCGCGGGCCAGCGTCTGCACGACCTTGTTGTCCATGGTGCCGCCGAAGAGCGGGTGCGGGTGGGCGATCACGGCGACGCCGCGCGATGCGGCGCCGCCGGGCGGCAGGTCGCGCTGGGCTTCGATGACGCCCGCCGCGCCTTCCAGGCGAAGTTTCTCGGTCTGCGAATTCATCACGAAAACATATTGGTTGTCCGCCAATCTGCGCCCGACCCACATCGCACAACAATGGCGCTGCCGACGCCAGGGATACCGCGGAACCGGCTTTGCCGGGCCGCTGGTATCGCCCCCTTGAGGGGGAGGCGCCAAAGGCGCTTCGGGGGAGGGCTCATTTCAGCGGCCGACGTCAGGCGGGAGCAGGAGACGCTCGACCACCTGGCCGTTCTGGAGGTGCGACTCGACGATCTCGTCGATGTCGTCGGTGTCCACGAAGGTGTACCAGACGGCTTCCGGGTAGACGACGGCCACCGGGCCGCCGGCGCAGCGGTCGAGGCAACCCGCCTTGTTGACGCGCACCTTGCCGACGCCGGCCAGGCCGGCCTCCTTCACCCTCGACTTGCAGCGGTCGAAGCCTTCCTGCGCGTTGTGCTTGGCGCAGGCGTCCTCGCCGTTCTTGCGTTCGTTCAGGCAGAAGAAGATGTGGCGTTCGTAGTAGCCGGTCACGCCGGGCATGCCGGGCGTACCGGCCGAGGTGGAAGAAGGCATCGACCGATTCTAGGTTTGGCGCGTGCGCCGCGACAGCGCCGCCAGCACGTAGCCCATCGTCGCGAAGGGCCACAGCCAGCCCAGCCATTGCGCCAGCCCGTGGAAGCGGATGAAGCGCCCTTGCTCCCAGGTGGCCAGCGTCTGCGCGAAGTAAGCGCTCTCGGGCGCCTGGTTCAGCAGGCTCAGGTGCAGCACCAGCGCCACCAGCAGCAAGGCCGCGCAGAGCCGCCGCGGCGCGCCCAGCAGCAGCATGGCCACGACCACCGCCGCGGCGATGCCGACCTGCACCGGCAGGCTCAGCCAGGCCCAGGCATGCTCCGGGCCCCAGCTCAGCGCCGCGGACAGCGCGCTCGCCCCCACGCCGATCGCCAGGATCGCCGGCATCAGCAAGACCCGCCGCGCCACCGATCGCGTGACCAGGAAACCCAGCAGGCACGGCACCAGCGCGCCCAGCATCACGCACAGCAGTTCGACACCCGGCACCAGCGGCTGCAGCTCGAACTCGCGCAGCGGCATCCAGTCGAGGAAGGGCGTGTCGACCAGCCATTCGGCGATCCCGGCCTCGAGCCGCTCGAAGACCTGGCCCAGCCCGAAGGTCACCGCTGCCGGGAAGAGCAGCGCCACGGGCCACAGCGCCAGCAACACCAGGCCGCCGCGCGCGTCGTCGACGAACCAGTACGCGCGCGCCCGGCCCCAGTGCGCCACCGCGCCCACGCGTTCCAGGCCGGCGGCCACTACCGCGCCAGCAAAAGCGCCGAGCGCATTCAGGCCGAGGTCGACGTTCGACGGGATGCGCGCTGGCAGGTAGCTCTGCAGCGTCTCCATGGCGAAGGAGACCGCGCTGCCGGCCAGCCCGGCGCGCAGCACCGCCTGCCAGCCGCCAGCGTCCGGTCGGGTGCGCAGCACCGCCAGCGCCATGAGAAAGCCCAACGGCACGTAGCCCGCCACATTGATGCCGAAGTCGAAGCCGGTCCAGTACTTGGGGAACGGCGCCCACAGGTACGACCACGGCGCGATACCCTGGTCGCGCCACTCGGCGAAGGGATAGAGACTCGCGTAGACGATCAGCGCCGCATAGGCCAGCGCGAGCGGCAGCGCGGCGGACTTGTGCGGCGTGGTCACCGGGCGCTCCGGGCAGTGGACGGGTGCGTCAGAACGGCTTGACGACGACCAGCACCACGATGGCCAGCAGCAGCAGCACCGGCAACTCGTTGAACCAGCGGTACCAGCGGTGGCTGCGCCGGTCGGTGCCGGCGGCGAGCTTGCGCAGGATCACGGCGCACCCGTGGTGGTAGCCGATCACGACCAGCACCAGCGCCAGCTTGGCGTGCATCCATCCGTTGCCCGGCCCGCGGCCGATGCCGTAGCCCATCCACAGCCAGACACCGAAAATGATGGCCGGGACGGCCAGGAACGTGGTGAAGCGCAACAGCTTGCGCGCCATGAGCAGCAGACGGGCCCGCTCGGCCTCCGAGCCGGGCGGCACCATGGCGAGATTCACGAAGATGCGGGGGAGATAGAAAAGCCCGGCAAACCAGCTGGCGATGAAGACGATGTGCAGCGATTTGATCCAGAGCATGGCCGCCAGTTTAGAACGTGTCCGTACCGGACAAAAAAAAGCCCGGCGTCATGAAACGCCGGGCTGGGAAGCCCTTTTGCTGTCACACATCAAGGCACCCGCTCAGGGAGGAAAAGCGGGGAGCGGCAAGCCGCCCGGTGCGGAATTTAACAAAGCAAAATCAACGTATCAAGCGAATGGTTAACTTTTTCTGACATTTGCACACTCCGTCACCCACCGCGGCGACGGCTTCGCGCAATCCGCCGTCCCCATCGTTCGCTACCGCACACCACGTGGTGCGCACGACAAAACGGGCACAATTTTCGACATGACCCTGCACGCCCCCTTCCCCGCCGGCCGGCCGCGCCGCCTTCGCCGCGACAGCTTCACGCGCAACCTCGTCCGCGAGCACGCGCTCACCGCGCACGACCTGATCTACCCGGTCTTCGTGCAGGAAGGGCAGCACAGGCGCGACGCCGTGTCCTCCATGCCGGGCGTGGAGCGCTTCAGCCTCGACACCCTGCTGCCGGTGGCCGAGGAATGCGTGGCGCTCGGCATCCCCGTGATGGCGCTGTTCCCGGTGATCGACGGGTCGCTCAAGACCCCGGCAGGCGACGAGGCCTTCAACCCCGACGGGCTGATCCCGCGCGTGGTGTCGGCCCTCAAGTCGCGCTTCCCCGAACTGGGCGTGATGACCGACGTGGCGCTCGACCCCTACACCAGCCACGGCCAGGACGGCCTGCTCGACGACACCGGCTACGTGCTCAACGATGTGACCGTCGAAGTGCTGGTGAAGCAGGCGCTGACCCAGGCCGAGGCCGGCGTCGACATCGTCGCGCCGAGCGACATGATGGACGGCCGCATCGGCGCGGTGCGCGACGCGCTCGAAGCCAACGGCGACATCCACACCCGGATCATGGCGTACAGCGCCAAGTACGCGAGCGCCTTCTACGGCCCGTTCCGCGACGCGGTCGGCTCCGCCGGCAACCTCGGCAAAAGCAACAAGAAGGTCTACCAGATGGACCCGGGCAACAGCGACGAGGCGCTGCGCGAAGTCGGCATCGACATCGCGGAAGGCGCCGACATGGTGATGGTGAAGCCCGGCCTGCCCTACCTCGACATCGTGCGGCGCGTGAAGGACGAGTTCCGCGTGCCCACCTTCGCCTACCAGGTGAGCGGCGAGTACGCGATGCTGAAGGCGGCCGCGCAGAACGGCTGGCTCGACCACGACGCCGTGATGCTCGAAAGCCTGCTGGCCTTCAAGCGCGCGGGCGCCGATGGCGTGCTGACGTACTTTGCGCTCGAAGCGGCCCGGCTCCTAAAGCAGCAGCGCTGACGCGGCAACGCCCGTGCGAATTTTCGAGATCACCGGCTCGCAGGTCGCCGAGCACGACGCCCTGGCGCCCCTGGCCCTGCCCGGCGCCTGCCGCAACGGCTACCTCTGGCTCTCGCTCACGCGCGACGAGTTCCGCGCGTCGCTCGCCGACGTACAGGGCATCCTGCAGACGCTGTGCGGCACGCAGCTGGTCGACCTGCATGTGAGCGACCTGCTCAACGACCAGCTGCCCTCGCACTACGACTACACCTCGCAGTACGACGTGCTCGTGTTCCGCCGGCTCGCCGCGGCCCAGCGCGCTGCCGCGTCACCCGGCGAACCACCGACGGCACGCAGCGGCCCGCCGGTGCTGCGTCGCGTCGACACCCGGCCGGTCGGTTTCGCGGTGTTCGACCGGGTGCTGCTGTCGGTCCATCCGGAAGACGGCGCGGTGCGTGACGTGTACGCGGCCAAGCTGATGGCCGCCGCAAGCAGCGACCGCACCGCCCCCACCGCGCCAGCGCTCGACGTGCGCGCCACCAGCGCCCGCGTGCCCACCGGCCCGGCCGACCTGATGCTGCGCGTGGTGAACCAGATCGTCGACGCGTACCTGGAACTGCGGCGCGAACTCACGCGCCAGCTCGACCACTGGCAGGCCGAGCTGATCGACCCCCGCAGCCGCTTCACCAACTGGAGCGCGCTCATGGAGGCGCGCCAGTCGCTGCACCACCTCGACGAGATCTGCGAGGACCAGCGCTCGGCCGTGCAGGACTGGATCGACGCGATGGAAACGCTGCCGACACCCGAACTGCCTGCCGAGGTGCGCGAGCGCGAACTGATCATGGTGCGCAGCCGCGACGTGCTCGAGCACATCGAGCGCGTGGTGCACCACGTGCGCCGCCTCGAGCAGAACGCCGAGACCGCCGTGCAGATGCACTTCAGCGTGCAGAGTCACCGCGCCAACGACATCATGCGGGTGCTGACGGTGCTGACCGCCATCTTCCTGCCGCTCAACCTGATCGCGGGCATCTTCGGGATGAACTTCGAGTTCATTCCGCTGG
>CALRYR010000321.1:0-5516 GCA_943372425.1 Variovorax sp. YR752
GCTGATCGGCATCGCCGGTTCGCTGATCGCGACCTACCTCGGCCAGGCGATGGGCTGGTACACGGCGGGTCAGGGCGCGGGCTTCATCGCATCGGTGGTCGGCGCGATCGTTTTGCTCTTCATCTGGGGCATGCTGAAGCGGAAGTAAACCACCCCCGAAGCGCAACGCTTCGGTCGTCGAATGGCACGGCGCCCGCATTACCACGTCTATGTCGTCGCACTCGACGACCGCGTGTGGAACGTCGCGCGCTTCCGCCGCGCGAACCCCGATTACGTATTGGGCAAGCCCTTCGTCTATGTCGGCATGACCGGGCTCGACCCGGACGTGCGTTTCGACAAGCACAAGGCCGGCCTGCAGGCCAATCGCTTCGTGACCGACTACGGGCTGCACCTGCTGCCTGCGATCTACGACCGCTACAACCCCATGGGCTACGACGAGGCGAGGTCGATGGAGGTCGAACTCGGCATTCGCCTGCGCGCGCTCGGCTATGGGGTGTGGCAGGCCTGAGCGCAGCGTCGTCGCCGGCGCGCGGTTCCCGCCTCAGGCGTAGCTGACCATGTCCTCGAACGCCGGCCCGTCGAGGTGCGGCAGGGTGTTGTAGGTCAGCAGCATGTGCCGCTTCGGCGTGAAGACGAACTCGGTCACGGCCGTGTTGCGGATGCGCATGTTCAGCTCGATCGTCGTCTCCGGGGGGGTGCCAAGCACATGCCCGACGGCGGTGCTGATCGGCCCGCCGCTCGACACGACCAGGACCTTCGCGCCGTGGTGCTCGGCACGCACATGGTCGAGCGCCGTGGTCACCCCGGCCAGGAAATCCACGTAACTCGGCATGCCGACCGGGGCGGTGCGCCCCTGCATCCACGCGCCCAGGCCGTCCCGCAGCAGCCGGAAGTGGTGGCGGTACAGCTCGGGCGTGTCGGGCTTCTGCAGCTTCTCGGGGTGGATGGTGGCGATCACCGCCTCGCTGTCGTATTCGTTGAGGCCCGGCCACGGCAGTACGTCGTGCGTCTCGACGCCGAGTCCCTCGGCGATGCCTTCCCAGGTCTGCCGGTGGCGCTTCAGCGTGCCGGTGATGACTGCATCGAATCGCATGCCGCGCTCGCGCCAGTACGCGCCCAGCCGCACGGCCTGCTGTCGGCCGAGCGCACTCAGCTGGTCGTAGTCGTCGGCGCCGAAGCTCGCCTGGCCGTGGCGCACGAGGTAGAGGTGTCCCATGCGGGGATTGTGTTCGGAACGCCTGCCAGTGGCGTCACGGCGGCGACGCGGCGGCCCGAACCAAGGTTGCCCCTGACACAACTGTGATCTTGATGCGACATCTGCGTGACAAATATCACTCAATGGTGCACGTATACCCGTTCAATACGGAGTCCAAAGTACTAACTGTGAAAGAATTGAGCACTTTCGTATAACAGTGTTCCTGCGGCTTTTGCACCGTTTTGGGGCGCGCATCAGAGATAAGAGTTTACCGTGAACAAGTCCTATCGCAGTGTCTGGAACCGTGCTCTTGGCGCGTGGGTCGCCGTGTCCGAAGTCGATCGTGCGCGCAGTGGCCGTGGTGCCTCCGTCGTGGTGCTCGCCGCCGCTCTTTTGACGGCCGGTGGCGCCATGGCGCAGACAACCATCGTCTACGGCGACGGCACCAACGAAACCAATCCCCTCCCGCTCGCGGCCAACACCAACACGGCCCTTGAGGTGACTCTCGCGAATGAAGAGGCCACGCAGTCAGGTCTGATTTCGGGTGACGGGGGCGTCACCAAGACCGGCGAAGGCCGTTTGGTGATCGGCACTCGCGCCCCTGGGTCGGCGACGGCCAACACCTACAGCGGCGGCACCACGCTCAATAGCGGCGCGCTGGAAGTCACGCACGGCGGCTCCTTGGGCACCGGCCTGCTGACCATCAACGGCGGCACGTTGCGTGGCGGTGTGACGCTCAACAACGATATCGTGGTGAACAGCAGCTTCGCTGTCGACCCGCTCGACAACAATTCGACGCCTGCATCCGCTGAAAACGGCCTCACGCTCAACGGCAACGTCGCGCTCACGACGAATGCGACCATCAGCTTTACCTCCCCGCCTTCCTCGCTCACCTACCTGGTCAGCATGGGCGGCATCATCTCAGGCAACCAGAGCCTGACCTTCAGGGCAACCGCCACCGCGCCCTTCTGGGCCGACGTCGACTTCATCGGCAGCCAGAGCAACACCTACACCGGCCTTACGACCATCGAGGGTCCGATGCTGCTGGCGCTGCGCCGTACCGGCGGCGCCACGTCGATTGCGGGCGATGTGCTGGTCCAGAGTGGCGCCAGCCTCGCGCTCGGCGAGAACGAGCAGATCGCCGACACCTCGACGGTGACCGTCAACACAACGGTCGGACCGACCGTGACGATCGCCGGGCAGACCACGACGCTCGCGGGCCTGGTGTTCTTCAACCCCGGTCTGACCGAAACGATCGGCACCCTCCTGGGGGCCGGCACGATCGACCTCGGCTCCAGCACGCTGCGCGTTGGCGCCGGTGATTTCTCGGGCGTCATCTCCGAAGGTGGCCGTGTGATCGGCGGCACCGGCACGATGGTCAAGTACGGCAGCGGCCTATTCACACTGTCGGGCGCGAACAGCTACACCGGCGGCACCCGCGTCGAAGGCGGCACGCTGCAAGTAGCCAACAACAGCGCGGTCGGCACGGGCGGCGTCACGCTGGCTGGCGGCACCACGCTGGCCTACGACAGCACGCGCATGACCGAGCTGGCCAACGCCATCACGCTGACCGGCAATGCGACGCTCGACGTCGCGACCGGCGACGTGCGCCAGAGCGGCGCCATCAATGAAAGCGGCGGCAGCCAATCGCTGACCAAGACCGGTGCCGGCACGCTCGAAGTGACGGGCGCCAATACCTACAGCGGCGGCACCGCCATCCAGGCCGGCGTGCTCGACATGAACGGCGCCAGCGCGCTGGGCACCGGCGCGGTGCAGGTCGCCTCGGGCGCCAGCCTGCAAATGAGCAATGCGGCCACGCTGGGCACGCAAGCCGTGACCAACCAGGGCAGCGTCGACGTGTCGAACGTCACCGCCAGCACGGCCATCGGCTCCCTCAGCGGCAACGGCGACGTGCTGCTCGGCGCCCGCACCCTCACCGTCGGCGGACTGAACGCCAACGACACCATCGGCGGCGTGATCCAGGACGGCGGCGTGGCCAGCGGTACGGGCGGCAACCTCGTCAAGACCGGCACCGGCACGCTGACGCTGACGGGCGCCAACAGCTACACCGGCACCACCACCGTCGCCAGCGGCACGCTGCTGGCCGGTGCCGCCAACACGCTGAGCGCCGCGTCGGCCCACAGCGTGGCCTCGGGCGCCACGCTCGACCTGGCCGGAGCGAGCCAGACCGTGGCTTCGCTCACCAACAGCGGCACGGTGTCGCTCGTCGGCACCACGCCCGGCACGCGGCTGAACGTCAACGGCGCCTACGTCGGCAACAACGGGACGCTGCGCCTGGGCACAGCGCTCGGCGACAGCAACAGCGCGACCGACCGCCTGGTGCTCAATGGCGCCGGCGCCAGTGCCAGCGGCAACACCACGGTGCAGGTGACCAACCTCGGCGGCCTGGGCGCCCAGACGACGGGCAGCGGCATCGAAGTGGTGAGCGCGCTCAATGGCGCCACCACGACTGCGCAGACCACCAAGAGCGCCTTCACGCTGGCCGGCGGCCACGTGGATGCCGGTGCCTTCGAGTACACGCTGCACGCGGCCGACGCGAGCGGCGCCGGCGAGAACTGGTATCTGCGTTCGGAAACCACCGTGCCGGCGACCACGCCCGTCGTCGTCACGCCCGGCACGCCGGCGGGCGCGGCTACCCCGGCCACCCCCGTGACCGTGCCGACCTACCGCGCCGAAGTCCCGCTCTTCTCGGCGCTGCCGCAGCAGGTTCGCCAGGCCGACTGGGCCATGCTCGGCAACCTGCACCAGCGCATGGGCGACGAGCCGGTCGCCGGCGCTGCCAGCACCGGCACGCGCAATGCCTGGGGCCGTGTCATCAGCACCGGCATCGAGGTCAAGCAGCAGGGCGACGCGTCGCCGGACAGCAAGGGCCGCCTCGACGGCTTCCAGGTCGGCACCGACCTGTGGGCCGACGGCAACTGGCACGCCGGCATCTACGTCGGCCAGCTCGACGGCGACATCGACGTGAACGGCTTCGCGCGTGGCGTGTACGGCAGCGTCGGCCGCAACGACCTGCGCTCGCGCTACCTCGGCGCCTACGCGACCTGGTACGGCGCCAACGGCTTCTACGCCGACGCCGTGTTGCAGGCGGCCGACCACCGCTACACCGTGCAGCCGCAGGGCAACGCCTTCGCATCGGGCAAGGGCGACAGCCAGACCGCGTCCATCGAAGTCGGCCAGTCGCTCGCACTGGGCCAGGGCTGGACCATCGAGCCGCAGCTGCAGCTCATCTACCAGCGCGTCGACCTCGACGACGTGTCGATCTCCGGCGCCCGCGTGCAGCAGGACAGCGACAACGGCTGGGTCGCCCGGGCCGGTGTGCGCGTGAAGGGTGCGATGAGCACCTCGCTCGGCGCCCTGCAGCCCTACGGCCGCCTGAACCTGTACCGCGCTTCCAGCGGCACCGACATCGCACGCTTCGTCGGCCCGGCTGCGACCACCGACATCGCGACGCGCACCGGCGGTACCTGGGGCGAGGCGGCTGCCGGCCTGACGCTGGCGCTGAACCCGACCTGGAGCGTGTACGGCGAAGTCGGCCAGATGTTCGCCGTCGGCGGCGACGCGCGCATCAAGAGCGGCGTGCAGGGCTCGGTCGGCGTCAAGGCGCGCTGGTAAGCACCCGGGCGTAGACGGCGGCATCGACATTGCCGCCGGTCAGGGCGATGCCGACCGTCCGCCCGGCCCAGCGGTCGCGCTGCTGCAGCGCGGCCGCCAGCGCCGCGGCGCCGGCGCCCTCGGCCACGTTGTGCGTGTCGCTGAAGAGGATGCGCATCGCGGCGGCCACCTCGTCGTCGCTCACCGCGACCACGTCGTCGGCCTCGCGCAGCAGCACCTCGACCGATTCGGGCACCGGCGTGCGGCAGGCCATGCCGTCGGCCAGTTGCGTGGTCACCGGCGCTTCCATCGGGCGACTCGCGCGGAAGGAGTCGCGGTAGGCGGTGGCGTGCGACGAAACCACGCCGACCAGCTTCGTGCGCACGTCGCAATGCCGCCGTGCGGCCGCAGCGGCCGCAAAGCCCGAGCCCAGGCCGATGGGCACGAACAGCACGTCGGGCACTTCGCCCGCACCTTGCAGTGCTTCGAAGAACTCCACGTACGCCGTCGCGACCCCGCGCACGAGGTCACGCGCAAACGAAGGTACGCGGTGCAGCCCCTGCTCGGCGGCGAGCACCGCCGCATGCTCGCTGGCCGCCTGGAAATCGTCGCCGTGCTCGACGAGCTGCACGCCGAGGGCACGCATCGCGGCGTTCTTCTCGACCGAGTTGCCGTGCGGCACGACGATGGTCGCGGCCAGGCCGTG
>CALRYR010000322.1:0-5502 GCA_943372425.1 Variovorax sp. YR752
GCTTGTCGGTCACCTGCTCGGCCATCTGCTGGGCCGTCGCACCGGGCCAGTAGGTCCGCATCACCATGATGCGGAAGGTGAAAGGCGGGTCTTCGTCCTGGCCCAGCTGGAAGTACGAGGCGAAGCCCAGCACCATCAGCACGATCATCAGGTAGCGTGTCAGCGCTGCATGTTCGAGCGCCCATTTCGACAGGTTGAAGCCGGCCTTGCCGGTCGTTTCGCTGGGGGTGGTCATCGCGCCGTCCTCAGCGCGAGGCGGCCGGAGCCGGTGCCGCCGCAGGCGTGCCACTGGCCGCAGCCGGCGCGGACTTGCCCTGGTAGATCGACACCTTCTGTCCCGGCGCGAGCACATGCACGCCCGCCACCACCACCTGCATGCCAGGCTCCAGGCCCTGGGCGATCACCGCCTCGTTGCCGTCGGCCGTCGCCACCTGCACCGGCTGCGAGCGCACCGTCATGCTGGCCTTGTCGAGCACCCACACGGCCGAGCTGCCGCCCTCCTGGCGCAACGCGCTGGTCGGCAGCTTGAGCACCGGCGCGCCCACATGCGACAGCGCCTGCGGCCGCGCGTAGACGGTGGCGCCGAGCGGCGGCGCCGTGGCGGCGTCGATCGCCACCTTCACGGTGTAGGTGCGCGTCACCGGGTCGGCGCTGGCCGCCACCTCGCGCACCTTGCCCTGCAGTTCGGGGCCGCCGGACCAACCGCGCACCGCCACGTCGGAGCCCGGCTTGATCTGCGCCGCGCGGTCTTCGGGCACCGCGAACACCACGTCGCGCGCGCCGTCCTGGGCGATGCGCAGCACCGGCGTGCCGGCGGACACCACCTGGCCGGGTTGCGCCTCGATGGCCGTGACGATGCCGGCCGCGTCGGCGACCAGGGTCGCGTAGCTGGCCTGGTTGCCCTGCGAGGCGAGTTGCGCCTGTGCCTGTTCAAACTGCGCCTGGGCCGACTTGTAGGTCGATTCGCGGCGCTCCAGTTCGGCCCCGCTGATGAAGTTCTGCGCCCGCAGTTCGCGGTAGCGCTTAAGGTCCGCCGCGGCGAGGTCGCGGTTGGTCTGGGCCGATGCCTGTTGCGCGCGGGCGCCGTCGGCGGCGAGCCGGTAGTCCTGGGGGTCGAGCTGGGCCAGCACCTGGCCGGCCTGCACACGCTGGCCGAGCTCGGCCTGGCGCCGCAGGATCTTGCCGGCGACACGGAACCCCACGGGCGCCTCGACGCGCGCGCGGACCTCGGCCGAGAACTCCGGGGCGGTGCCGTACGCGCTCGCGCCCACGGTCTGCACCTTGACGGCGCGCACCGGATCCTCGGCGGCCGGTGGCTTGGAGCAGCCCGCCAAGGCCACGCTGACGAGCAAGGCGGCGACGGAAAGCGAGGGAACGACGGAAACGATCGATACGGCCATGAACCACCTTGAAAACTGACGGGTCATTAATGACCGAAGGGTTAGTAATTTTGTGGGACGCCCCTCCGACTGTCAACGAATCGAGGCGTGTCGATCCCTTCACCGACAATCGCCGCGTGCCAATGTCTCCCACTTCCGACACCGCCGCAACGGCGCCAACCCTCGCGCTGCCACCGACGCACTACGAGAACTTCCCGGTGGCGTCGTGGCTCTGCCCGCCGCGCCTGCGGCCGCCCATCGCCGCCATCTACGTCTTCGCCCGGACTGCCGACGACATCGCCGACGAGGGTGACGCGTCGACCGAGCAACGGCTGACCGACCTGCACGCCTTCCGGGCCGACCTCGCGGCGGTCGCACGCGGCGACGCCGCCTCGACACGCTGGCCCGCCGTCTTCGGCCCGCTCGCGCATGCGATGCGCGGCTTCGCCCTGCCCGAAGCCCTGCTGGCCGACCTGCTCTCGGCCTTCATCCAGGACATCGAGAAGACGCGCGACGCCGCCCGCTACGGCGACCGCGCGGCGTTGCTCGACTACTGCGCCCGGTCCGCCGACCCGGTCGGCCGGCTGCTGCTACACCTGTATGGCGTGAACGATGCGGTGGCGCTGACGCAGAGCGATGCGATCTGCAGCGCGCTGCAGCTCATCAACTTCTGGCAGGACCTGAGCGTCGACCTGCCACGCGGCCGGTTCTATCTGCCGGTCGACGACTGCGCAGCCCACGGGCTCGCGCCCGCAGCCTTTGAGTCGTTCCGGCCACGCGGCGACGCGCCACCGCCGCGTGAAGCGCTCGCGCTGGTCGCCGCCGAGGTCGCCTGGGCACGCGCGCTCATGCAGCAAGGGGCGCCGCTCGTGCACCGCCTGCCGGGGCGCATGGGCTGGGAACTGCGGCTGGTGGTGCAGGGCGGGCTGCGCATCCTCGACAAGATCGAGGCACTGGGCTTCGACACCTTCTCGCAACGCCCCACCGTCGGCAAGGCCGATGCGCCGCTGCTGGCCTGGCGGGCGCTGCGGATGCGGAGACAATCGACGCAATGACTTTCAAGAAGCCCAGCGCCCCCGATCGATGACGCCCGCGCAGTATGTCCAGCAGAAAGCGGCCGCCTCGGGCAGCAGCTTCTATTACGCCTTCCTGTTCCTTCCCACGCGGCGCCGCGCTGCGATCACCGCCTTCTACGCCTTCTGCCGCGAGATCGACGACGTGGTCGACGAGGTGCGCGATCCGGGCGTCGCCGCCACCAAGCTCGCCTGGTGGCGCACCGAAGTGGCCCAGGCCTATGCCGGCGAACCGCGCCACCCGGTCATGAAGGCGCTGATGCCGCTGGCTGCCGAGCACGGGATCGAGGCGCGGCAACTGCTGCTGATCATCGATGGTTGCGAGATGGACCTGGCGCAAACCCGCTACCTCGACTTTCCCGGCCTGAAGCGCTATTGCCACCTGGTGGCCGGCGTGGTCGGCGAAGTCTCGGCGCGCATCTTCGGCCAGACCGACCCGCAGACCACCGCCTACGCCCACACGCTGGGCCTGGCGCTGCAGCTCACCAACATCATCCGCGACGTTGGCGAAGACGCGCTGCGGGGCCGCATCTACCTGCCGGTGAACGAGCTGCAGCAGTTCGACGTCAAGGCGCACGAGCTGCTCAACCGCATCCATTCCGACCGCTTCGTGGCGCTGATGAAGTTCCAGGCCGAGCGTGCGCACCGCACCTACGACGAGGCCCTGGCGCTGCTGCCGGCCGCCGACCGCCGCAGCCAGAAGCCGGGCCTGATGATGGCCAGCATCTACCGCGCGCTGCTGCGCGAGATCGAGCGCGACGACTTCCAGGTGCTGAACCAGCGCGTGAGCCTCACGCCCCTGCGCAAGTTCTGGCTGGCGTGGCGCGTGCAGGCGCTGGGGCGGATTTGAAGATCGCCGTCATCGGCGCCGGCTGGGCCGGCCTGGCCTGCGCGGTCGAAGCCACCCGAGCGGGCCACCTCGTCACCCTGTTCGACGCCGCGCGCACCCCCGGTGGCCGCGCTCGCCGCATCGACGCTGGCCACAACGGCGCGCCACTGGACAACGGGCAGCACATCCTGATCGGCGCCTACCGCGAAACGCTCGCGCTGATGCGCACCGTGGGTGTCGACCCCGACGAAACACTGCACCGCGCGCCACTGTCATTGCGCTTTGCCGATGGCGGCGGCCTGGCGCTGCCGCGCATGTCGGCGCCGCTCGACCTGCTTGCCGGCATCGCCACGGCCCGCGGCTGGACCTGGGCCGACAAGGCGTCGCTGCTGCGCACCGCCCTGCGCTGGCGCCGCGCGCGCTTTCACTGCACGCCCGAAGCCACCGTCGCGACGCTGTGCCGCGGGCTGACGCAGCGTGTCATGCACGAGCTGATCGAGCCGCTGTGCGTCTCCGCGCTGAACACGCCGGTGGACGAGGCGAGCGGCACGGTCTTCCTGCGGGTGCTCGAGGATGCGCTGTTCACCGAACGCGGCGGTGCCGACCTGCTGCTGCCGCGCGTCGACCTGGGCGCCCTGCTGCCCGACGCGGCTGTGCGCTGGCTCGGCCTGCGCGCAGCCACCGTGCGCACCGGCTGCCGCGTGCAAACGCTGGTGCGCACCGACACCCACTGGCAGGTCGACGGCGAGGATTTCGAACGCGTCGTGATCGCTGGCGCCCCGTGGGACGCCGCGCGCCTGGTGCGCGCTGCCACCATCGATGCCGACGACTGGCTCTCGGTCACCGATGCGCTGCGCTACGAAGCCATCGCCACGCTCTACGCCGACGGCGCGCCCGCGCTGGCGGCGCCGATGGTCGCGCTGCGCACCGGCCCCGGCGCGCCGGCGCAGTTCGCCTTCGATCGCGGCCAGCTCGGCGGGCCTCACGGGCTGCTCGCACTGGTTGTGAGCGCCAGCGATCTGCCGCGCGACGTGCTGGAAGAACAGGTGCTCGCGCAGGCCGCCACGCAGCTGGGCGCCACGCGCCTGCGCATCGTGCAGACGGTGATCGAACGGCGCGCGACCTTCGCCTGCACGCCCGGCCTTCGCCGCCCCTGGATGCAGATCGCGCCCGGCCTCGCGGCCTGCGGCGACTACCTCGACGGCCCCTACCCCGCCACGCTCGAAGGCGCGGTGCGCAGCGGCCTTGCGGCTGCACGCTGGATCGGTCCATGACGACACTCGACTACCTGGATTTCGACGTGAGCGAGGAAGCCGATGGCAGCGGCAGCTTCGACGCCGTCGCCTCGGTCGGCCCGCAACAGCTGCCGGCCGTGCATGCGGAGATCGTCGCCGTGCTGGACTGGGCCCACGCCGCCTTCGCCGGCCAGCGCGCGCCGCTGGACGACGGCGGCGCCTGGGACTTCGACCTGCAGTCGCTGCAGGAGTGGAGCCTGGCCGAAACGTTGACCTACGACGAAGACGCCGGCCGGCTCGACGTTCGCCCCGGCACCGCCGGCGCCCCGCGCCACACGGTCAGCCTGTCGATCGTCGGCTCGGCCGATTTCTGCGACGCATTCCGCGCGCAATTCGACCTGGGCTGACGCTCACCAGCCCCACAGCAGCCGGCGCGCGACCCAGCCGCTGCCGCCATTGGGGCGCTGCACCTTCACCCAGTCGCCCTTGCGCTCGAGCGTGCGCAGCACGTCGCCGTAGCTCGCCTTGCCGACGATGCGCGCCCGCGTGCCAGGAGCACCGCGCAGATTGGCCACCTTCGCCTTCACCACGTGGTGCGGCGTACGCCCCGTCAGCGAGCGCAGCACCCAGCCGCGGTCGCCCTCGAAGTCGCGCACCTGCAGCCAGCTGTCCTTGCGCGCCACGACCTGCAGCGGGTAGCCGCGCGACAGCGCCCACTGCACCGTGCTGCGCGTGCCGGGCGCCGAGCGCATGTTCACCGTCTCCCGCGCCACGCTGACCATCTGCTGCGCCTGGGCCGCGGAGACCAGCGTTCCGAGGGAAAGAAAGAAGAAGAGCAGGCAGGCGGACAGGCGGCGGAACGACATCATTCTGAGAAGACCTTTCGAGAGGAGAGAAACAAAAGAAAAGGCCGCGCGAACCGCGGCCAGTCTCTCCGTGTGCCCCGTGCCGGATTAGTTCCGCCGATGGGGGCAATCCCTCAGCGT
>CALRYR010000323.1:0-5476 GCA_943372425.1 Variovorax sp. YR752
CTTCTTCGAGCGTGTAGGAATGGGTGGGGTCTGCCATGGGTGGTCCGGAGGAAAGGCCACCACTGTCGTCTGCCGCGGTCTTTGCCGCCACGGGAAGGCGGCGGGAGTTGACGTAGGCCGGCACCCTTGGGGCCACGCCGCGGCCGATCAGCCCGCGAACGCCGTGCCGACCAGCGACTCGACGAAGCCCTTGTCCAGCCCCTTCAGCCCGAACTGGAAGCGGTAGAAGATCGTCCCGTAGATCTGGTCGTACAGCGCCTCGGCGGGGCGCTGCGACGCGATGCTGCCGTCGCGCTGGCCGCGGCGGATCACGCGCACGCCCAGCGCGCGGCGCACGCTGAGGTAGCGCGCGACGAAGACCTCCGAATTGCCGGTCTCGGCCATGCATTCGGCCAGCACAGCCAGTTGCACCCGGCCGAGGTCGCCGCGCAGCGCCACCAGGTATTGCTGCACGTGGGCGTGGATCGCCTCGGGCGGGGGCAGCGTTTCCGACAGCGGCAGCATCAACGTCGCCTGGCGCATGTAGGCGTCGATCAGCAACTGCAACCGGCCCTCCCACCACTTGTAGATGGTCATCTTCGACACGCCCGATTCGGCGGCGATCGCCTGGATGGTCGCGCCACGCAGGCCTTCGGTGGCGCTCAGGCGGTAGGCGGCGTCGAGCACCGCGCTGGTCGCCGCATCGGAGCGCGGGCGGCCGCGGCGCCGGGGCGCGTCGGGCACTTCGGCATCGGAGGGCGGGGTGGCATGCATGTTGCGTCGGATTTGCTGTACGCGGAGTATAGTTATTCAGCCACACGATCGAAGCACCAAAGAAGGACACCGCCCATGACCGCCACGCCCGCTGCTGATGCACATGCGGCACGCTCCGAAACCGGCGTGTTCCAGGCCGGGGACGTGGTGCTCCAGTCCGGCCGCACCTTCCGCAACATGTCCCTGGTCTACAAGACCTTCGGCACGCTGAACGCCGACCGTTCCAACGTCATCCTCTACCCGACCTCCTACAGCGCGCAGCACACCGACATCGAGCACATGGTGGCCGAGGGCGGCGCGCTCGACCCGTCGAAGTACTTCATCGTCATCGCCAACCTGTTCGGCAACGGGCTGTCGAGCTCGCCGTCGAACACGCCCTGGCCCGACGTGGGCACGCGCTACCCCGACGTGACCTACTACGACGCGGTGCACGTGCAGCGCCGCATGCTGGCCGAGCTGTGGGGCATCGAGCGCCTGGCGCTGGTCTACGGCTGGTCGATGGGTGCCATGCAGGCCTACCACTGGGCGGCGCTGTTCCCCGACGCCGTCGACCGCATCGCCGTGGTGTGCGGCGCCGCGCGCTGCGCGCCGCACAACCGCGTGTTCATCGAAGGCGCGGCGCACGCGCTGATGGCCGATGCGGCCTGGCGCGACGGGACGTTCACAGAGAAACCGGTGCGCGGCCTGCGCGCCATGGGACGCGTCTACGCGGGCTGGGCGCTGTCGCAGACCTTCTACCGCGAGGAGCGTTGGCGCCAGCTCGGCGCCTCGTCGCTGGAGGACTACCTGGTCAGCAACTGGGAAACCACCTTCGCCCGCCGCGACCCGGCCGACCTGCTGGCGCAGTTCCGCACCTGGCAGACGGGCGACATCAGCGCCAACGACCTGTACGGCGGCGACCTGAAGAAAGCGCTGGGCGCCATCCGTGCCCGCGTGCTGCTGATGCCCGGTGACCACGACCTGTACTTCCAGGTCGACGACAACCGGGCCGAGCTGCCGCACCTGCGCCATGGCGATCTACAGCCCATCCCGTCCGTGTGGGGTCACCGCGCGGGCAATCCCAGCGCCCTCCACCAGCCCGAAGACCGGGCCTTCATCGAGACGCGCGTGAAAGCGCTGCTGGCCGAATGACCGATACCACCGTGAACACCGAGACAGCCGCACCCCGCACCGTGCGCAAGCCCGCCACCTTCCGCGTGAGCGCGCAGGACCTGAAGGCCCTGGCCGTGCGCTCCGACGCCGCCGGTGCGCGCCGCGCCTTCGGCCACCTCGGCGCCATCGCGCTCGGCGGCGTCGCGCTGTGGCATGCGCTGGGCACCGTGTGGGCGCTGCCGCTCACGCTGCTGCAGGGCTACTTCGTCGCCTTCCTCTTCAACGTGGTGCACGAGACCGCGCACCAGACGGCCTTCCGTACCCGCGCCTTCAACCATGCGCTCGGCCACTTCGCCGGCTTCGCGGTCGTGCTGCCCTACGAGTACTACCGCGCCTACCACTGGGTGCACCACCGCCACACGCAGGACCCGGACAAAGACCCGGAGCTCGCCAACCCGCTGCCGCGCACCCGCGCCGCCATCGCCTGGTATTGGACGGGCATGCCGATCTGGATCGGCCGCGCGAAGCTGCTGTGGCGCCACGGCGTACTCGGCCGCGTGACCGTGCCCTGGGTGCCCGAAGACAAGCGTGGCCTGATCGTGCGCGAGGCGCGTGCCTACCTGGCGGGCTACGCGCTGGTCGTGGCCGTGTCGATCGCCGCAGGCTCGCTTGCCGCGCTGTGGCTGTGGGTCGTGCCGCTGATGGCCGGCCAGCTCTTCCTGCGCCCCTACCTGCTGGCCGAACACACCGGCTGCGCCCACAGCAACGACATGCTGGCCAACACGCGCACCACCTACACCCACCGCTTCGTCCATTTCTTCGCGTGGAACATGCCCTTCCACGTGGAGCACCACGCCTACCCGGCCGTGCCCTTCCACGCCCTGCCCAAGCTCAACGCGATGCTGGCGCCGCACATCGTCAACACCGCGCCTGGCTACCCCGCGGCGACGGCGGCTGTGCTGCGCCACCTGCTGTCCACCGACACCCCTGCCCCTCACACGGAGAACACCTGACATGACCGCCCTCTCGATCAACGGCGACCGCCTCTGGGCCAGCCTGATGTCCCTTGCCGAAATCGGCGGCACGCCCGCCGGCGGCGTGGCCCGGCTGGCGCTGACCGACCTCGACCGCCAGGGCCGCGAGCGCGTCATCGGCTGGGCCAAGGAAGCCGGCTGCACCATCCGCGTCGACCAGATCGGCAACATCTTCGCGCGCCGCGCCGGTCGGGAGAACGATGCGCTTGCGGTCGCCTCCGGCAGCCACATCGACACGCAGCCGACCGGCGGCAAGTTCGACGGCAACTACGGCGTGCTGGCGGTGCTGGAAGTGTTCCGCACGCTGAACGACCACGACATCCAGACGCGCCTGCCGCTGGAGATGGCGATCTGGACCAACGAGGAAGGCTCGCGCTTCGTGCCGGTGATGATGGGCTCGGGCGTGTACGCCGGCGCCTTCACGCTGGAGACCGCGCTGGCCGCGGTCGACCGCGAGGGCATCAGCGTCGAGAGCGCATTGAAGGCCATCGGCTACGCAGGCGACACGCCCGCGGCCGTCTCGGCCGGCGCACCATTGTTCGCGGCTTATTTCGAAGCGCACATCGAACAGGGTCCGGTGCTGGAAGACGCCGACGTCGTGATCGGCGCCGTCACCGGCGCGCTCGGCCAACGCTGGTACGACATCACCGTGACCGGCCAGGAAGCGCATGCCGGCCCGACCCCGATGGCGCTGCGCCGCGACGCGCTGCAGGCGGCCACCAAGCTCATGCAGGAGACGGTCGCCATCGCGCTGCGCCACGCGCCGCACGGCCGCGGCACGGTGGGCACGGTCGACGTGTTCCCCAGCTCGCGCAACGTGATCCCCGGCCGCGTGAAGTTCACCGCCGACCTGCGCAACATCGACGACGAGACGCTGTCGAAGATGGACGCCGAGATCCGCGCCGCCTGCGCCGAGGTGGCCACCGCCACGCGGACGAAGGTCGACATCGAACAGGTCGTGTACTTTCCGCCGACCGCCTTCGCGCCCGCGCTGGTCGAAGGCGTGCGCCAGGGCGCGAAGACGCGCGGCTACAGCTGCATGGACGTGGTGAGCGGCGCCGGCCACGACGCGGTGTACGTCGCGAGCCAGCTGCCCGTGGGCATGATCTTCGTGCCCTGCAAGGACGGCATCTCGCACAACGAGGTGGAAGACGCCAAGCCCGAGCATCTGACGGCGGGTTGCAACGTCTTGCTCGACGCCATGTTGTTGGCCGCGTCCTGAAGACGATGCCCGAGACCGCCGCCGAACGCACCGTGCACGGCACCTGCCCGCACGATTGCCCCGACACCTGCGCGATGCTGATCACGGTGAAGGACGGCGTGGCAACCAAGGTGCGCGGCGACCCGACACACCCGACCACGCAGGGCGTGCTGTGCACCAAGGTCTCGCGCTACCTCGAGCGCACCTACAGTCCCGACCGCGTGCTGTACCCGATGCGCCGCGTCGGACCCAAGGGACCGGGACAGGGAACGTGGGAACGCATCGGCTGGGACGAGGCGCTCGACATCGTCGCCGACCGGCTGAAGGCCATCGCCGCGGTTGATCCGCAGGGCATCTTTCCGTATGCGTACTCGGGCACGCTGGGGCTGGTCCACAACTTCGGCATGCCGCGCCGCTTCTTCCACCGGCTGGGCGCGTCGCAGCCCGAGCGCACGCTGTGCGCGACGGCTGGGCGCATGGGCTACAACACGGTGGTCGGTGCGCAGATCGGCACCGACATCACGCACTTTGCCGATTCGAAGCTGATCCTCCTGTGGGGCACCAACCCCATCACCTCGAACCTGCACCTGTGGACGCGCATCGCCGAGGCGAAACGCAAAGGCGCGCAGGTGATCGCGATCGATCCCTTCCGCTCGCAGTCCGCCGAGAAGGCCGACTGGCACCTCGCGCCGCGCCCCGGCACCGACGGCGCGCTGGCCTTCGGCCTGATGCATGAGCTGATCGAAGAGGGCATGCTCGACCACGACTACATCGCGCAGCACACGCTGGGCTTCGACAAGCTGGCCGCACGCGCGAAGGACTTCACGCCGCAACGCGTGGCCGAGATCACCGGCCTGGCCGTCGACGACGTGGTGAAGCTCGCGCGCCTCTACGGCGCCGAGCGCGCCAGTGCCATCCGCATGAACTTCGGCATGCAGCGCCATGCGGGCGGCGGCAATGCGGTGCGTGCCATCGCCTGCCTGCCGGCGCTCACCGGCGCCTGGCGCGAGGCCGCGGGCGGCGTGCTGCTCGACAACGCCGGCGCGCACGCGGTCGACCTGGCCGCGCTCGACGGCCGTGCGCTGCTGCCTGATGCGGCCAAGCCGCCGCGCCACATCAACATGGCGCAGATCGGGCGTGCACTCAACGAGCTGAACGACCCGCCGATCCAGGCGCTGTTCGTCTATGCGTCGAACCCCATGGCGGTGGCGCCCAACAACGGCCTGCTGCGCCAGGGCATGCTACGGCCCGACCTGTTCACGGTGGTGCACGAGATCTTCCTCACTGACACCTGCGACTACGCCGACATCGTGCTGCCCGCCACCACGCAGCTGGAGCAGTTCGACGTGCACCGGCCCTACGGCACGCTCTACACCATGCTCAATCAGCAGGCCAT
>CALRYR010000324.1:0-5470 GCA_943372425.1 Variovorax sp. YR752
TGGCGCTGCGGTCGGCCGGGGCGGCCATGTTCCAGTCGAAAGCCGCGAGCGCCCAGATCAGCAGCACCGGCGCGACCACGGCCGGCCAGGCCAGGCCGCCACGCACCCCGGGCCGCGCCAGCCGGTGCACCAGCACGAAGCCCGCCACGGCGATCGCGATCGGGAACAGCGCCTTGACCCAGAACATCGGCCAGAACATGGCCTCGACCAGGTTGCGGCGCGGGCCGAATTCGACCAGCAACAAGGCCACCGAAATCGGCAGCGACACCGCCAGCGCCAGCCCGAGCCGGCGGGCGGTCGCCTGGCGTGGCACGGGCGTGGCGTCGGCCCCCAGCAGGGCGATCAGTTCGTCGGTCTTCATCGGCTGTCCTTGATCTTGAGCGCGAGCGCCTTGAGCCCGCGGTGGATGCCGACCTTCACCGCCGACTCCGACATGCCGGTCGCTTGCGCCGCCTCGGCGATCGACAGGCCGTGCAGCTTCACATGGACGATCGGCAGGCGGTGCCGGTCAGGCAGGCTCTCGAGCAGCCCGCCCAGGTCGCGCCGCGCATCGCTGGCGTCGGTGGCCGATTCGGCGAACACCGCGAGTTCGTCGTCGAGCGGCTGGTGCAGCGCCTCGCGGCTGCCCTTCGCACGCAGCAGGTCGATGAGTTTGTAGCGTGCGATCGCATGCACCCATGCCGTCAAGGGCTGGTCCGTCTGGTAAGTGTGACGCTGGTTGTGCATGGCAAGAAGGCATTCCTGGACGAGGTCTTCCACATCATCCGGCCACCCGAAAAGGCGACGGCCGAGAAAGGCCCGCAGGTGCACGCCGAGTTTCTGGAGGAAGGTGCGGTAGGCCACGGCGTCGCCGGCCAGGCCACGGACGAACAGGTCGTGCAGCACCGCTTCGGCGTCGTTCATTCGCGCGGGACTCTCGATGGTTGTTCGGTTCATGCAGCGCGCCGGTTACAGCATCGGCCGAAATAAAAGTTCGGGCGGATTGTGCCGCGCCCTGTAACCGGCCCGCTCGCGATGGCGAAGTACAAGGCACCTCGCCGTCCGGCGAGGGCTTTCCTACCACCAAGGAGCTTTTCCATGATCGCACGTCCCCTCGCCATCACCGCATTCACCCTCGGCGCACTGGCCTCCGGCGCTGCCCTGGCCCAGGCCAAGCCCATGCAGGACAACATGGCCAAGCCCGCCATGGAGAAGTGCTACGGCGTTTCCATGGCCGGCAAGAACGACTGCGCGGCCGGCCCCGGCACCACCTGCGCCGGCACCTCCAAGGTCGACTACCAGGCCAACGCCTGGAAGAACGTGCCGGCCGGCACCTGCACGACCATGAAGACGCCCAAGGGCATGGGCACGCTCACGCCGATGAAGGGCTGAGCGCGCGATGACGACGCAGGATGGCGGCCTGTCGGCCGGGCTGGGGCTCAAGCCCGCGCATTTCGACGAGGCGCTGGCCGCCACCGATGCCGGCCTGTGGTTCGAGGTGCACGCCGAGAACCACTTGGTCGACGGCGGCCCCCGGCTGCGCTGGCTCGAAGCCGTGCGCGCCCGCCACCCTGTGTCGCTGCACGGCGTCTCGCTGTCGCTGGCCGGCGAACAGCCGCTCGACCGGCACCATCTCGCGCGGCTGGCCGCGCTGATCCGGCGTATCGACCCGGCACTCGTGTCGGAACACCTGGCGTGGTCCGGCGTGGACGGCCACCATTTCCCCGATCTGTTGCCGGTCGTCCGCGACGATGCGGCATTGCACCGCATCGCCGCGCACATCGCGCAGACGCAGGACATCCTGGGCCGGCGCATCGCGATCGAGAACCCATCGCACTACCTGCGCATCGACGGCCACGACTGGGACGAGGTCGACTTCCTCCGTGAGCTGGTGCGCCGCACCGGCTGCGCGTTGCTGCTGGACATCAACAACGTGCACGTCTCGTCCCGCAACCTCGGCTTCGACGCGGCCGCCTGGCTCGACCGCTTCCCGGGCGATGCGGTCGTTGAGATCCATCTGGCCGGGCACAGCAGCGACCCTGCGCTTGGCCCGGCGTTGCTGATCGATTCCCACGACGCGCCGGTCGCCGACAGCGTGTGGGCCCTGTTCCAACGCGTGGTCGACCGCATCGGCCCGCGGCCGACGCTGATCGAACGCGACGGCAATGTGCCCTCGTTCGCCGGACTGATGGCCGAGCGTCAAAGGGCGCACACGTTGCTGCAGCAGCCGGTGGCCGCATGACGCACGCGGCATCCCTCCAGCAAGCCTTCACCGACGCCCTGTTCGGCCGCGCCGGACGCAGCCATGCCGATGTCGACGCATGGGTCACCCAGCCCGCTTTCGCGGTGTACCGCAACACGGTGATGAAGGCCTGCATCGACGCGCTGGCCGCCAACTTTCCTGCCGTGCAGCGGCTGGTCGGTGAGGAGTGGTTCCGCGCGGCCGCCGCACTGCATGTCGCCGACGCCCCGCCGCAGGACGGCCGGCTGCTGGTCTACGGCGCCGGCTTCCCCGACTTCCTGGCACGCTTCGAACCGGCTGCGTCGCTGCCCTACCTGCCCGGCGTCGCGCGCCTGGACGCGTTGTGGCGCGAGGCCCATGCCGCCGCCGACGCCGAGGTGCTCGCCGCGGATGCCCTGGCAGGCCTGCCGCCCCAGGCGCTGGGCGCGCTTCGGCTGCAGCCGCATCCGGCGGCGCGCTGGGCCTGCTTCGACACGCACCCGGTGTTCGCCATCTGGCAACGCAACCGCGACGCGACCGATGCCGATGCGCCCCTGGACTGGCAAGGCGACGGCGGCCTGCTGACGCGCCCGCTCGATGCCGTGCACGCCGAGTCGCTCTGCCACGGCGGCTGCGCCCTGCTCGACGCCTGCGCCGCCGGTGCGACGCTCGGCGAAGCGGCCGAAGGCGCGCTCGCCGCCCGGCCCGACACCGACCTGGCCGGCGTGCTCGCGCAGTTGCTGCGCGCCGGCGTCTTCCTGCCCCTCTCCGCTCCCTGAAAGGCCTGTCATGTCCACCCCGCTTTCGTCCACCGCGGCACCCATCGGCCTGCGCCACCGCTGGAACGCGCTGGCCGAAAGGCTCGAGCACGGCGTGCCGCACGACCTGCTCGCCCTCGCAGCGCGCATCGCCATCGCGGCCATCTTCTTCCTGTCGGGCCGCACCAAGGTCGATGGGCTGCTCCACATCAGCGACAGCGCCTACGAACTCTTCCGCACCGAATACCGGTTGCCACTCGTGCCGCCGGAGATCGCGGCGCACCTCGCCGCCTACGCCGAACACCTGTTTCCCATCCTGCTGGTGCTGGGCCTGTTCACCCGGCTCTCGGCCGCGGCGCTGCTGGGCATGACGCTGGTGATCCAGGTCTTCGTCTATCCGGACGCGTGGCCCACCCACCTCTCGTGGGCGGCCCTGCTGCTGTACCTGGTCGGCCGCGGCGCCGGCCGGCTGTCGCTCGACCGGGCGCTGCGCATCGACTGAACGCGACGCTGGGCGTTCCCACACGGACCGCCCCGCTTGCCAGCGGTGGAGTCGGTCGCTACATTGCATTTTTTGAGGGCCTGCAATGTCTGTCGACACCGTTTCGAATTCTCCCCACCCCGCTTCACCGAACCCGCAGTCCCCTTCACCCCCCACGCAGCCCGATGTGGCTGCCGCCTCCGTCTCGCTCTCCCCGGTCTATTCGCCCGCCGCCGGCGCACCGCGGCACATCCGGCTGACCTCGCACGCCGGTGGCTTCGGTGCGCTACCGATCCGCTGGGGCGCCGCGACCGCCACGGAGCGCGGGCCGATCGTGGGCACCACCACCAAGCGCGCGCACCGCAACGTGATCGGCACGCACAGCGGCTCGTACAGCGTGTACCGCGCGCTGGCCGTGGCGGCCGGGGCGCTCAACCCGCAGCACAAGGCCGACCTCACCAACACATCACCGACCGACCTCATCGGCCCATACCCGCAGTGGTCCGACCCCGGGCGCATCGTGTCGCTCGACCCCTGGGGCGCGGCGGTGGCCGACGTCTTCTCGACCGAGCTGGCGGCCGGCTACGACATCCGTCCGACCATCGCCGTGACCCAGGCGCATGTGATCCTGCCGGAGGTGATTGAGGCGCTGCAGACCGGCCGCCTGAAGGCCGACGGCAAGTTCCTTACCGCCGGCGGCGCGGCGATGGTGACCAAGGCGGCCATCGAACCGGTGTGGTTCCTGCCCGAGGTCGCCAAGCGCTTCGGCTGCTCCGAGACCGACCTGCGCCGCGTGCTGTTCGAAGAGACCGGCGGCATGTACCCCGAGCTGGTGACGCGCTCCGACCTGGAGGTCTTCCTGCCGCCCATCGGCGGCCAGACCCTCTACATCTTCGGCAACCCGCGCGACCTGGCCAACCCGGAGGTCGAACTCACCGCGCGCATCCACGACGAGTGCAACGGCTCCGACGTGTTCGGCTCCGACATCTGCACCTGCCGGCCCTACCTCACGCACGCGATCGAGGAATGCATCCGCGGCGCGCAGCGTGGCGGCGTCGGGCTGATCGCCTACTCGCGCAAGGAAGGCCGCGCGCTCGGCGAGGTCACCAAGTTCCTGGTCTACAACGCCCGCAAGCGCCAGGTCGGCGGCGACACCGCCGACCAGTACTTCGCTCGCACCGAATGCGTGGCCGGCGTGCAGGACATGCGCTTCCAGGAGCTGATGCCCGACGTCTTCCACTGGCTGGGCATCCGGAAGATCCACCGCCTGGTGTCGATGAGCAACCTGAAGTTCGACGCCATCACCGGCTCGGGCATCGAGATCGGTGAGCGGGTGAACATCCCCGACGAACTGATCCCGGCCGACGCCCGCGTCGAGATGGACGCGAAGATGGCCGCCGGCTATTTCACGCCGGGCGCCGTGCCCGACGCCGAAGAACTCAAGAAGGCCAAGGGCCGCGGATTGAGCGAATGATGAGTCAAGACAACTACGGACTGAACCTCGACGCGGCGCAGGCGCCGGACACCGACTTCACCCAGCCGGGCCCGGCCGCCGCCTACCTGCGCACCACCGCCGCCGTGCGCGAGCGCGCCGCCCAGTTGCTGGCGCGCGCGCGCCAGGGCGAGTCGACCTGGTTCACCATCGGCGGCGACACGATGCTCGACGACGCGGCCCAGGTCGTCGCCGAGGTCACGCGCGAGCGCTACCCGTCGGGCCACATCCCCTTCCACAGCCGCTGGCGCCATTTCGAGGCGGGCGGCATCAACCGCCTGGCCGCGCTCGACCGCCTGCTGGGCGACGACGTCACGCCACGCGAGCGGGCGCGGGTGCAGATCGACCTGGTGCTGGTCAGCGTGCTGCTCGACGCCGGTGCCGGCCCCGACTGGCACTACGTCGAGTCGGCCAGCGGCCAGCGCTTCACGCGCTCCGAAGGGCTGGGCGTCGCGAGCTTCCACGCCTTCACCAGCGGGCTTTTCTCGTCCAACCCCGACCGGCCGCTGCAGGTCGATGCAGCTGGCCTGCGCGGGCTG
>CALRYR010000325.1:0-5460 GCA_943372425.1 Variovorax sp. YR752
TGCTCCACTTGTAGCGGATGCGCTGCACCGCGGCCTTGTAGATCGCATCGAGTGGCTTGCTGCCGTCGACCGACATCTGCAGGTCCTGCAGCAGGCCGTCGTGCACGCCAAAGCTCCAGCCGTGGATGCGCACCTTCTGACCGCGGCTCCAGGCGTCGACCATCACGGTGCTCACCGCCACGTTGACCACCTGCTCGGCCACGTTGAGTTCGACCAGTGCATCGGCGCGCACCTGTTCGGGCAGCGACTCGAGCATGACACTATGACGGTCGCGCACATCCTGGATGTGGCGGATCCAGTTGTCGGCCAGACCGACCCGGATGCCGTCGAGCGCCGCCTTGACACCGCCGCAGCCGTAGTGGCCGACCACCATGATGTGCTCGACCTTGAGCATGTCGACCGCGAACTGGATGGCCGACAGCGCGTTGAGGTCGGAATGGACCACGATGTTCGCGACGTTGCGGTGCACGAACACCTCGCCCGGGTCCAGTCCGGTGATCTGGTTGGCCGGCACGCGGCTGTCGGAGCAGCCGATCCACATGTACTTGGGCGTCTGCTGCTCTACCAGGCTGGTGAAAAAGCCGGGGCGGTCGCGCTCCATCTGGGCCGACCAGGCGCGGTTGTGGGCAAACAGGTCTTCGAGGGATTCGTTGGGCATGGTCGTTCTCGGCTTCGTTAGGTGCGCTCAGTGCGCACGGGTCTTTTTCGGGGCGCGGGGCGCCTTCGTGGTCTTCAGGGCGCGCGCCAGCGTGGCCCGCGCCTGTTTTTCCTGGGCCTGCACCTCGGCGAGGTTGGCCTGCAATTCGGCCATCTGCGCTTCGAGCTGCCCGCGGTGGACGCCCAGGACATCGAGGAACTTCTGCAACTGTGCCGCGGTGTCGCGCGGGCTGTCGTAGATGTCGAGGATATCCTTTGCCTCGTCGAGGCTCAGCCCCAGGCGCTTGGCGCGCAGGGTGAGCGCCAGCCGCGTGCGGTCGCGCGCGCTGTACACCCGCTGCAGGCCGCCCGCGCCGGAGCGCTCGGGCGCCAGCAGGCCCTTGTCCTCGTAGAAGCGGATGGCCCGGGTGGTGAGCGCGAACTCCCGGGCGAGTTCGCTGATGGAATAGGTCGATGACGTGGGCACGGAAAACAATGCTCCTGGTGCAGTCTCTTGTGCAGTCTTGGGGCCGTTGCCGGCGCGACAGCAGGCTTTCGCAGCGCTGCCTACAATGAAGGCCCCTCCAGTGACGTTGACGTCAACGTCAACCTCCAATCGTACATGAACCTCCTCGAACGCGAACTCCATTACCCGCTGGGCGACCAGTTGCCAGCGCCCGGCGAGACGATCGAGGTGGCGCCCGGCGTGCGCTGGATCCGCATGTCGCTGCCCTTCGCGCTCGACCACATCAACCTCTGGCTGCTGCACGACCGCATCGACGGCGTCGAGGGCTGGACGGTGGTCGACTGCTGCATCGACCGCGGCGAAGCGCGCGAGCAGTGGGAGCAGGTCTTCGAGACGCAACTGCGGGGCCTGCCCATCCTGCGCGTCATCGTCACGCACATGCACCCCGACCACATCGGCCTGGCCCACTGGCTGTGCGCTCACTGGAAGGCGCCGCTGTGGATGAGCGCCACCGACTACTACGTGGCGCGCAACATGACCGGCCCCGGCGGCACGGACAACGCAGCCGGCGGCGACGCGGCGGCGGGTTTCTTCGCATCGCACGGGCTGGTTGACCCGGAAGCCGTGGCGAAGATCCGCGGGCGCTCCGGCTACTACCGCCAGATGGTGCCCGCGCTGCCGGACCACTACGTGCGCCTGATGGAAGGCACCACGGTGCACATCGACGGGCGCGCCTGGCGCTGCATCAGCGGCTACGGCCATGCCCCCGAGCACATTGCCCTGTACTGCGAAGAACTCAACGTGCTGCTGGGCGGCGACATGATGCTGCCGCGCATCTCGACCAACGTGAGCGTGCACGCCGACGAGCCCGAAGCCGATTCGCTGCGGCTCTTTCTCGACAGCATCGCGCGCTTCCGCGAACTACCGGCCGACGTGCTGGCCCTGCCCTCACACGGCAAGCCCTTCACCGGCGTGCACCGCCGCATCGAGCAGCTCGAAGAGCACCACCGCGACCGCCTGGCCGAGCTGCTGGCCGGCTGCCGCGAACGGCCGCTGTCGGCCGCCGAGGGCGTGCCGATCATGTTCAAGCGGGCGCTCGACCTGCACCAGCTGACCTTCGCGATGGGCGAGACGGTCGCCCACCTGCACCTGCTGTGGCATGCCGGCCAGTTGCGGCGCACGCGCGGCGAGGACGGCATCTACCGCTTCGCCACGCGATGAGCCAGGACACCCTGGCAAGCCTGCGCAGCGGCGCGCTCGCGGGCGCGCAGCGGCTCGACCTGCGCGACGCCGGGCTCACCGAGTTCCCGAACGAGATCCATGCGCTGGCCGACACGCTCGAAGTGCTCGACCTGTCGCGCAACGCGCTCGATGCACTGCCCGACGACCTGCCGCGGCTGCACCGCCTGCGCGTGATCTTCTGCTCCGACAACCACTTCACCGAGCTGCCAGCCGTGCTGGGCCGCTGCGCGCAGCTAGAGATGGTCGGCTTCAAGGCCAACCGCATCCGCACCGTGCCGGGCGAGGCACTGCCGCCGCGGCTGCGCTGGCTGATCCTCACCGACAACGCGGTCGAGTGGTTGCCACCGTCGATCGGGGAACGTCCGCGCCTGCAAAAGCTGATGCTGGCCGGCAACCGCCTGAGCACGCTGCCCGACACGATGGCCACCGGCTGTGCGTCGCTCGAGCTGCTGCGCATCGCCGCCAACCGATTCAGCGACCTGCCCGACTGGCTGGGCGCGTTGCCGCGCCTGGCCTGGCTGGCGCACGGCGGCAACCCGCTGACCGCTGCGCAGGAAGCGCACGCGCTGGCCGGCCATGCGCTCCCGGCGATCGACTGGTCGCGGCTCGAGGCCGGCGCCGTGCTGGGCGAAGGCGCGTCGGGGGTGATCCAGCAGGCCACGTGGCAGCAGCCCGACGGCACGCGGCAGCCGGTGGCGGTCAAGCTCTTCAAGGGCGCCATGACCAGCGACGGTTCGCCCTTGAGCGAAATGGCCGCCGGCATCGCCGCGGGCCTGCACCGTGGACTGATCGGCGCGCTGGGCCGCGTCGCGGGTCACCCCGAAGCCGCGCAGGGCCTGGTCATGCCGCTGATCGACCCGGCCTTCCGCGTGCTGGCCGGGCCACCGAGCCTGGATTCGTGCACGCGCGATGTCTATGCACCCGGCGCTCGCTTCACGCCCGAGGCGGCACTCGGGCTGGCCGCGGGCATCGCGTCGGCCGCGGCGCATCTGCATGCGCAGGGGCTGATGCACGGCGACCTGTACGCGCACAACATCCTGCACGATGGCGCTGGCGGCGCGCTGCTCGGCGACTTCGGCGCAGCGTCCTTCCATCCACCGTCGATGGCCGACGCGCTCGAACGCATCGAGGTGCGTGCCTTCGGCTGCCTGCTGGAGGAACTGCTGGCGCGCTGCGATGTGGCCGCTCCGGCGCTGCAGGCCCTGCAAGCGAGATGCGTGCAACCGACGGTCGCCTCGCGCCCTCGCCTTGCCGAGATCAGCGCACAGCTCGACGCCCTGCGCTGAGCCGGCGCGTGGCGCCTTGGTGACGGCGACCGTGCGCCGCGGCCACTAAGCTGCCGCGGCACGCATACATCCGGAGACACACCATGGACACCACCCACCTCTTCTCGCTCAAAGGCCGCACGGCGCTCATCACCGGCGGCTCGCGCGGCATCGGCCGCATGATTGCCGAGGGCTTTCTCGCGCAAGGCGCCAAGGTCTACATCTCGGCGCGCAAGGCGGCCGCCTGCGACCAGACCGCGAAGGAACTGTCGGCCTTCGGCCCCTGCGTTTCTCTGCCGGGTGACGTGTCGACGCTCGAAGGCTCGCACGCGCTGGTCGCGGCCTATGCGAAACATGAGGAATCGCTCGACATCCTTGTCAACAACGCCGGCGCCGCCTGGGGCGCGCCCTACGACGAGTTCCCCGAAAGCGGCTGGGACAAGGTGGTCGACCTGAACATGAAGGCGCCCTTCTTCCTCACCCAGGCGCTGACCCCGATGCTGCGCAAGGCGGCGACCGACCACCTCGCCAAGGTGATCCACATCGCGTCGATCGACGGCCTGTCGGTCAACCCGTGGGAGACCTACTCGTACGCGGCCAGCAAGGCCGGCCTGATCCACCTCACGCGCCGCATGGCGCTGCGGCTCGCGCCGGACCGCATCGCGGTCAGTGCCATCGCGCCGGGCGCCTTCGCGTCGGACATGAACAAGGAAGCGCGCGACCACGGCGACGAGGTCAAGGGCCGCATCCCGGCCGGCCGCATCGGCACGCCGGAAGACATGGCGGGCGCGGCCATCTTCCTGGCCTCGCGCGCCGGCGACTACGTGATGGGCTCGACGCTGGTGGTCGACGGCGGGGCTGCCTACGGGCGCTGAGTCTTCGCCTGCAGCACGTTCGCGGTGATGGCACGGCCGACGCGCTCGAACACCTTGCCGGCTTCCTTCTGCTCGTCGAGGCCGGCCGCGCAGGCGACCACCACGATCGCGTCACGGCCGCCGTTCTCGGGGTTGATCACGCCCGAGTGGCAGGCCGTTCGGTACTGCGTGCCGGTCTTGTGGATGAAGCGCACGCTGCGCGGCAGGCCGGCCTGCAAGCGGTAGTTGGTGAAGATGTCGATCTTCATGTCCTTGAAGATGCGCTGCGTGCTTTGCGGCGACAGCAGCTGGCCGCGCACCAGCTTCTCCAGCATGCCACCGTAGGCCACCAGCGTGGCCGAGTTCGCGCCTTGCTTGTAGTAACGCGCGTAGGCCTCGTCGATGGTCTTCGCCTGCAGCGCCGACGCCGGCACGCCCAGCGCACGCCGCACGGCGTCCACGCGCTGCGGACCGAGCGGCGCCGAGGCCACGCGCACCAGCTGGTCATTCGTCAGCTTGCGTGCATCGGGATGGATCTCGGCGTAGACGTCGTAGCGCACCTGCGCGAGCGATGTCAGCCGCTTGACGCCGTCCGCACCCATCGCGGCGCGGGCGCTCTCGTTGAGCGGATCCACGCCGACGATGCGCACCAGCATCGTGGCCGCGGTGTTGTCGCTTTCGACGAGCATGCGGTTGAGCAGGAAGTCGATCGTCATCGGCGTACCGACCGGCCGCCACACCAGCTGGCCGGCCTCGATGCGGTCGGTCGGTTCGAGCTTGCGCGTGTCTGACAGCTTCAGCCGGCCGCCATCGACGGCCTGCAGCGTGGCGATGGCGATCGGCACCTTCGCGGTCGAGCCGAGGTACCAGAAGCGGTCGGCGCCATGGGAGAAGGTCTCGCCGCCGTTCAGCCGCTTGACGTAGACACCGAGCGTGCCTGGCGATTCGCGGTCGATGCGTTCGACCGCGCGCTCCAGTCCATCGGACCAGTCGGCGG
>CALRYR010000326.1:0-5449 GCA_943372425.1 Variovorax sp. YR752
TTCGAGCGCATGCGCGGCCACGCCGTTGGCGAAGGCCGCGTCGCGCACGCCCAGCCGCTCGGCCGTGCCCCAGACCGGCGCGCTGCCGGCGCTGCGTTCGGCGCACAGCAGGTCGAGCACCGCGCGCGGTTCGGCCGCGGCGCTGCCGGCCAGCGTGGCGCCGACGGTGTCGAGGATGTGGCGCTTAGCGCGGCCCACGAGGTCGTCGGGCAGGTCGTCGAAGGTCGTCTCCGCGCAGAAGCGGGCGAGCCGCAGGGCGGTGCTGTCGGTCATGAAACGCTGGGCTGGTGAAAGGGTGCGAGCACGTCGACCGGGTGGCCGGGTGCGTTGCCGGTGTGCTGGCTGCGCCACCAGGCGCCCACCTCGCCGCCGGTGGCGAACCACACGTCCGGATGCGCCATCGCACCGACGAGAAATTCGCGCAACAGGTCGATGCGGCCCGCGGTGCCGATCACTTCCGGGTGCAGCCGCAGCGGCAGGCACAGGCCGAAGCGGTGAAAGCCCGCGAAGTCCTGCTGCCAGTTGCCCAGCACCTCGCGGTACGACGCGATGCGCGGCTGGCCCACGGGGATGGGCGGGAACAGGTTGAAAGCGAAGTAGGGCTCGTCTTCGAGTTCGTAGTGCAGCGGCAGCTCGATCAAGGGCTTCGTGTCGGCGGTGCCTGGGTGGAAGTAGGGCAGGTCGTCCCCGCGCCACGACGACGACCAGTCGATACCCGCGTCGCGCAGGTGCTGCGTGAAGCCCGGCGCCCAGCTGCCGAAGGGCGCGCGGAAGCCGGTGGGCCGTTCGCCCGTGATGTCGGCCAGCACCGCCTGCGTCCGGATCAGGCTGTCGGCCTGCTGCGCCAGCGTGAGCGCTTCGAAGTTCTCGCAGGCGTAGGTGGCGTTGCCGATCTCGTGCCCCGCGCGGTGGATGCGCTGCACCAGCGCCGCATGTTGCTGCGCCACGCGGCCGGGCACGAACCAGCTCGTGCGCAGCTTCAGTTCATCGAACAGATCGAGCAGCCGGTCGACCCCGCGCTTGGCGCCGTACTGCCAGACCGACAGGCTCTTCTCGCGGCCGGCCATGCGCGGCTCCTGCACGAGGATCGCGGCGTCGTCGAAGAAGTCGACGGTGACGACGAAGGCCATGCGTTGGCCGTGCGGCCAGCGGCCTTGCATCGCGCTCATGCCGAAGTTCCTGCTGGTGCTTGTCGCTCACGCCACCACTGCGCGACCTCGCCGCAGCGCGCGAACCACACGCCCTCCTGCGCGCGCATGTGCGCGCACAGGCGGTCTAGCAGGAGGATGCGGCCGGGCTTGCCCGAGACCTTGGGATGGAACAGCGTCGTCATGCACAGGCCGTCGCGGTGCGAGCCGTCGAACTCGCGGCGCCAGTTGTCGAAGGTGGCGTCATAGCTCGCGATGCGGTCGAGCCCGGCCGGGTAGTCGGGGTTGCGCTGGTAGGCCAGCGACGCGTAGTCGTCGAGCTCCCACTTGCCGGGGATCTCGACCAGGCGGCGGCCACTCGCAGCGTGTTCGATGACGTAAGGCCGATCGTCGCCGCGCATCGAGCTCGACCAGGTCACGCCGGCGTCGAGCAGGACTTCGATCGTGTCGTCGCCCCAGTCGCCCGAGGGCGTTCTGAAGCCGGTGGGCACAAGGCCGAGGTGCTTCTTGAACAGCGCGAGCGACTGCGCCATCACCTGCTGCTGGCGCTCGCGTGTCAGCTGCCAGAAGGCTTCGTGCTGGTGCCCGTGGTAGCCGATCTCGTGGCCGCGGTCGACGATCGCCTTGATCTGCGCCGGCCAGGTCTCCAGCACCCAGGTCGGCACGAAGAAGGTGGCGGGGATGCGGTGGTCGTCGAGCAGGTCCAGCAGATAGCCGACCGCGCGCCACGGCCCGTAGGCACCGAGCGTGAAGAACGACGGGTTGCGCCAGATGGAGCCGTCGAGCATCGCGCCGCCGGTGGGCCCGTCGACGTCGAAGGCCAGCGCAACCGCCGACTGCACACCCTCCGGCCAAAGGCTGTCGTTCATCGCGGTCGTGGGGCGGTGGTCAGTCGGCGCTGTCGATGATCAGCTTGGTGACCGCGAAATCGGTGAGACCCCACTTCGCGACGATCTTTGCGTAGGTGCCGTCGGCGATTAGCTTGGTCATGGCGGCGGAGAGCTCGGCGCCGATGGCCTCGTCCTTGCGGTTGGTCGCCAGGCCGACGTACTGGAAGGCGAAGGTCTTGCCCACGGTCATGTAGGTGTTGGGCTCCTGGCCCATGATGTAGGGCATCGTTTCGCCGCCCTGCACGGCGGCGTCGAGCCGGCCCTGGCGCAGCTGGGTGCGCGCGTCGGCCGAGCCGTCGGTGCCGGTCACCACGATGGCGGGCTTGCCGGCCTTTACGCACTGCTCGTCGCTCCACTTCGTGATCTCGGCGGGGAAGGACGTGCGGCGGCTGGCACCCACCTTCTTGCCGCACAGCGCGGCCATGTTGGGGAAGTCGGCCGCGCGTTCCTTCATCACGTAGAACTGCGGGCCGGTCTTCAGGTAGTCGATGAACTTCACCGCTTCGCGGCGGGCCGGCAGGTCGGTCATGCCCGACAGGATGATGTCGACGCGGCCGGTGGCCAGCGAGCTGAGCATCTGGTCGAAGCTGGTCTCTTCCCACTTGATCGTGGTGCCGGCCTTGGCGGCCAGTGCTTCGCCGATGTCGATGTCGAAGCCGGTGAGCTTGCCGGTGGCCGGATCCTTGAACTCCATCGGCGGGTAGTTGGCCACCACGGCGGCCGTGATGGGCGCGCCCTTGGCGCGTCCGGTCTGGGCCTGCGCCACGGGCAGGACGGCGGCGAGGGCCACGGCAAGAAGGCTGAGGCGGATCGACACGGGGGTAGTGCTGCAGGTCATGGTGGGGCTCCGGTGGGTCAAAGAAAGTGAAGAGAAGGCTCAGCCGCGCACGGCGGAAATGAACTCGCGGGTGCGCGGGTGCTGCGGGTCGGACAGGACCTGTGCGGGCACGCCGGTCTCGACGACCTGGCCCTTGTCCATGAACATCACGCGCGTCGCCACGTCGCGGGCGAAGCCCAGCTCGTGGGTCACGACGACCATCGTCATGCCGCTGGTCGCCAGGTCGCGCATGACCGACAGCACCTCGCCGACCAGCTCGGGGTCGAGCGCCGAGGTGGGCTCGTCGAACAGCATCAGCTTGGGCCGCATGGCGAGCGCGCGGGCAATGGCCACGCGCTGCTGCTGGCCGCCGGACAGGTCGATGGGGAAGCCGTCGCTCTTGTGCGCCAGGCCGACGCGATCGAGCAGTGCGCGCGCTTCGGCGACGACTTCGTCGCGCGGCCGGCGCTGCACGCGCAGCGGGCCTTCGATGACGTTCTCCAGCACCGTCAGGTGCGGGAACAGGTTGAAGCGCTGGAACACCATGCCGGTCTTCAGGCGCTGGCGGGCGATCTCGTTCTCCGACAGCGCATGCAGCTTGTTGCCGGCGCGCCGGTAGCCGACCAGTTCGCCATCGACCCACAGCGCGCCGCCGGTCACGGTCTCCAACTGGTTGATGCAGCGCAGGAAGGTGCTCTTGCCGGAGCCGGACGGGCCGATGACGCACAGCACCTCGCCGGCGGCGATGTCCAGCGTGATGCCTTGCAGCGCGACGAAGTCGCCGAAGTTCTTGCGCAGGTCGACCGCGCGGACGATGGGAGCCATGGTCTTTTCCATCGCGTTCACTGCCGGGCCGAGGCGCGACCGGCGCCCCGTGCGAAGCGCGCCTCGACGCGCGACTGCAGCAGCGACAGCACCGTCACCACCACGATGTACCAGATGCCGGCGACGATCAGCAGCTCGATCACGCGGGCGTTGGCGTAGTAGATGTTCTGCGCGCTGTGCAGCATCTCGGCGAACTGGATCACGCTGGCCAGCGAGGTCAGCTTGATCATGCCGACGAACTCGTTGCCGATCGGCGGGATGATCACGCGCATGGCCTGCGGCAGGATGATGCGGCGCAGTGCCAGCACGCGCGGCATGCCGATGGACTTGGCGGCTTCGTACTGGCCCACGTCGACCGACAGCAGCCCGGCGCGCACCACCTCGGAGGTGTAGGCGCCCTGGTTGATGCCCAGGCCCAGCAGCGCGGCGAGGAAGGGCGTCATCACGCTCACCGTCTTGGCCTCCCAGAGCCCGGGGATGCCGAGCGTCGGGAACACCAGTGCCAGGTTGAACCACAGCAGCAGCTGCAGGATGACCGGCGTGCCGCGGAACAGCCACACGTAGCCGCGTGCCACCCAGCTGAGCACCGGGTTGCTCGACACCCGCATCACGGCGGTGACCACGCCGAGCGCAATGCCCAGCGCCATCGCCAGGATGCTCATGACGATGGTGTTGACCAGGCCGGTGAGGATCGACTGCGCCGTGAGGAAGCGGCCGACGTACGACCATTCGATCTTGCCGCGCGCGAAGGCGTTCAGCACGAACAGCACCGCGACGACGATCAGTGCGGTGGCGATGTACCGGCCCCAGTAGCGGCGCGGGACGTGCTCCAGCTGCGAGATGTCGGTGAAGGCCTCGGGTGCCTTGCTGTTGGCGCTCAGCATCGCGGGCCCCGGTAGTCGGCGGCCCAGGCGGCCTGCGTCTGCAGCACGGCCTTGAGCCGCGCGATCTGCTCGGCGACGCGTGCCGGTGCGGTGCCGCCCTGGCCGGTGCGCGCGCCGATGGCGGCTTCGAGCGTGAGGTGCTTCAGCACCTCGGGCGTGAGGCGCGCATCGACCTCGGCCAGCATCGCCGGCGAGAGCGCACCGAGCTCGATGCCCTGCGCCTCGCAGAACTTGACGAGTGCACCGGTGATCTCGTGCGCCTCGCTGAAGGGCACGCCCGACAGCGCCAGCCAGTCGGCCACTTCGGTGGCGAGCGTGAAGCCCAGCGGCGCGTGACGGCGCAACTGGTCGACGTCGACGCGCATCGTGCGAATCATCCCGGCCATGGCGGGCAGCACGAGCGAGAGCGTGTCGACGCTGTCGAAGGCCGCACTCTTGTCTTCGGCCAGGTCGCGGTTGTAGGCCAGCGGCAGTGACTTCAATGCCGACAGCATGCCCACCAGGTTGCCGATCAACCGGCCGGCCTTGCCGCGGCTCAGCTCGGCGATGTCGGGGTTCTTCTTCTGCGGCATGATCGAACTGCCGGTGCAGTAGCCATCGTCGAGCACCACCCACTGGAACTGCCGCGACGACCACAGCACCACCTCTTCCGAGAGGCGCGAGAGTTCCACCGCCAGCATGCTGGTGATGAACAGGAACTCGCACACATGGTCGCGCGCCGCCACCGCATCGATCGAGTTCTCGCACGGCGCGTCGTAGCCCAGCTCGGCGGCCGACAGCTCCGGCGAGCGGCAGATGGCCGAGCCGGCGAGCGCGGCCGCACCCAAGGGCGAGCGGGCACTGCGCCGGTCCCAGTCGATCAGCCGGTCGACGTTGCGGCCGATG
>CALRYR010000327.1:0-5441 GCA_943372425.1 Variovorax sp. YR752
CGAGACGGACTCCGCTGGCCTCGCGCCCGATGCCGACTGCGCGCTGAGTGCCGAACAGGTCGAGTGGGCAGACCTGATTTTTGTGATGGAGAAGCAGCATCGGGTGAAGCTCAAGCAAAAGTTCACCTTGTCCTTGCAGGGGAAAAGAGTCGTATGCCTGGATGTTCCCGACCGCTTCCAGTTCATGCAGCCTGAGCTCGTCACGCTACTTCAGCAGAAGGTCAGTCAACACTTGCGTTAGCAAGGTGCCGATGTGCAACCAGGCGGCAGCACTATGTCAAAACCGGAAGTTCGTCACACCCTTCCAGATTTCGCTCCACGCTGCGTGGCAGCCAGGCCACCTGTGACTAGAGTCTTCCGGACCCTTCAAGAAGAAAAACCTCACCCTCGAACCATGTTTAGTGCCTTCAGACGCAAGAGCTCACCAGCACCGACAAGCCCGTAAGCCACGGGCAATACTTCCCACCCATGTGACCGAAGAGCTCGTCGTTCTCAGCAAGGCAGGGCTTCAGGTTCGCGATACCTACGAAATCCGGCTGGCCACGTTCATGGCCGTCTCAAGGAATATTCGCTTTGTGTTGGCGGTTAGCCCTGGCGCGAAGGTTGACGCGGCCGTGGTGGGCCTGCTGGAGCAGCATGGAGGTGAGGTTCAGGAAGCAAACATGAGCGATTTCTCCGTCTACATCGGTCGAACAAAACCCGATGGTTCCGAAGACGGATGGGTTCTCGGGGATGCCTCGACGCTTCAATCCTTGACAGAATCGATACGAAACCCGCTTATTCGCCAACTCTTGAGTGTCGGCACGACGATGGCCAACGAGGAACTTGCGGCTTTCCACGAAGCACTCAGCGCGGAACGCGTGGCAATCGAAAACGTGGATGGTGAGAGCGTGCGCGATGCGCTGCTGACACTCATCGAAGGCGCAAAGCGGGAGGGTGGAGCAATCTTTGTCCAATGAGCGCGCGGCCGGCTCTTCTCACCTGCTGCATACCCTCTCACGTCATTCTGACGGCCGAGGCTGTGTGAAAACCCGATGCCGCGAGCATCGCGTGGAAATCCGACCTCTCAGATGGGCTCAGGGGCGTTTTTGGAATGCACCAAGGGGTCAGGGACCCCTGAAAACACAGCCCAGCGACGTTTTCACACAGCCTAGGCCAGAATCGGACCTTGGCCGTGGCCGCCCAGTCTGCGAATCTTTCAAGCAAACCACCGCTCAGCATGCAGCAGCGGCGAACCACATTCAGAGGTGTTAGCGATGGCGAGCAAGAAGGGTTTCCTTGCGTACTTCTCGATGCCAAAACGATTGGCCCTTGCGGGCCTGTTGATCACGTCAACCGGTGCTGGACTAGCGTTCAGTCTTGGAGACTCGTACGGGCCTGGCAACAGGCTGGCGTATTTGGCCTTCTGTCTCGCTGCGATAGGAATCACTGTTGGCTTTGCGGGCAGTATTTGGGTGGGGATCAATACCATTTCAGGCGCGCGAGACCGTGCTAAGGCAAAGCGCGAGCAGTACGAAAAAGAGCGGGAGAAAGCCCTTTGGCAGCACGATTTCACTCGAGATGGTTGACGGCAGTCACTCGTGGCTAAGTGCTGGCCCTTACGGCGTCTGCTCCTGTGGCGTTGCTACTTCCGCTTTGGCCCCGAAGCTGCCGGTCGCCCACCTGGGAAGGCTCATCGTTTTTGCTCGATCGATGAGACCGGATCAATGACTGTGACTGCGATCACGTTGCAGCCGATCGGTGTTGTTGCGCATACCTTCATTCTGCACAGGGCGCCAGCGCAGGATCTGTGTACAGCGCGGCATGACGCCCGCCAGCCAGCGCGCCTCAGTTCCCCAGCGGCAGCCGTGCGCTGCTCTTCACTTCCTCCATCACCGCATAGGTCCGCGTCTCCCGCACGCCCGGCAACTGCCACAGCACCGTACCGGCGAACTCGCGGTACGCCGCCATGTCGGCCATGCGGGTCTTGATCAGGTAATCGAAGCCGCCGGCCACCATGTGGCATTCCATGATCTCGTCGCGCACCTGCACCGCGGCCTTGAAGGCGTCGAACACGTTGGGCGTGGTGCGGTCGAGCAGCACCTCGACGAAGACGGTGAAGCCTCGCCCCAGCTTGTGTGGGTCGAGCCGCGCCTCGTAGCCCTGGATGTAGCCCTCGCGCGTGAGGCGCTGCACGCGCGCCAGCACGGCGGTGGGCGACAGGGCCACCGTCTCAGCCAGCTTGAGGTTCGACAGGCGGCCGTCTTCCTGAAGAACCTTCAGGATTTTCATGTCAATGCGGTCGAGTCCGGGTGGTTCGATGCTCATGGCGCGCCGATTATCCAGTCAATGGCGCCACTTTTGGTGAATAACTCGTCGACGCCAGCGGCACGATCGCAACCATCCCTCCTGGAGTTCTTCCCATGCGCCTGCCGACCCCGTACCGCCTCGAAACCGACGTCGTCGCCTACCGTCTCGCCGTCCTCGAAGGGGCGCTCGACTGGCAGCAGGCCGCGCTGCATGCGGCGCCCTGGGTCCGGGCCGTGCGGAACAATCCGCCCCCCTTCTGGGCCATGGAGAGCCTGCTGCGCGAGTACCCCATCTCCAGCGCCGAAGGCCTCGCCCTGATGCGGCTGGCCGAGGCGCTGCTGCGTGTGCCCGATGCCGAGACGGCGATCGCGTTGACCGCCGACCAGCTCGGCCGGGCCGACTTCGACGGCGCGGCCGACTCCACGCTGGCGCGGCTGTCGTCCTCGGCCATCGCGCTGTCCAAGCGCTTCCTGCCGGAGAGCGATCAGCCGCCCGGCCTGCTCGCGCGTCTGGGCTCGCGCACCGTGGTGGCCGCAACGCTGCGTGCCGTGCAACTGCTGGGCCGCCAGTTCGTGCTCGGCCAGACCATCCGCGAAGCCATGGGCGAGGCACGCAGCGCGCAGAAGAAGCAGCCGGCGCTGTGCTTCAGCTACGACATGCTGGGCGAGGGCGCGCGCACCGAGGCAGACGCGCAGCGCTACCTGCAGAGCTACGCCGACGCGATCTGCGCCATCGGCACCCAGTCGGACGCCGCGCGCGCGCCTGAGCACAACGACGGCATCTCGATCAAGCTCAGCGCGCTGCATCCGCGCTACGAAGACGCGCAGCACGAGCGCGTGATGGGCGAACTGGTGCCGCGCGTGTGGCAGCTCTGCGCACTGGCCGCCGACGCCAACCTCAACCTCACGATCGATGCGGAGGAGGTCGACCGGCTCGAACTCTCGCTGGAGGTCTTCGAAGCACTCGCCGCGCGCATCGCGGCCGAACGGCCGCAATGGCGGGGCTTCGGCCTGGCGATGCAGGCGTACCAGACGCGCGCGCTCGAACTCATCGACGAGGTCGTCGCCATCGCGCGCCGGCACGGGCTGCGCCTGATGTGCCGCCTGGTCAAGGGCGCCTACTGGGATGCTGAGATCAAGCGCGCGCAGGAGCTCGGCCTGCCGCACTACCCCGTGTTCACGCACAAGCACCACAGCGATGTGAGCTACCTCGCCTGCGCGCGCGCCATGCTGGCCGCCCCCGATGCGATCTACCCGCAATTCGCCACGCACAACGCGGGCACCATCGCGGCGATCCTGCAGATGGCCGCAGATCAGCCCTTCGAGCTGCAGCGCCTGCACGGCATGGGCGAGGGCGTCTACCGCGAGGTCATGAAGGCGACGACGGCGCATGTGCGGGTGTACGCGCCGGTCGGGCAGCACAAGGATTTGCTGGCTTATCTGGTGCGCCGGCTTCTGGAGAACGGCGCCAACTCCTCTTTCGTGAACCAGCTCGGCGACGACGGCGTGCCGGTCGACCAGTTGCTGGCCTCGCCGCTGCATGCGTCGCCGGTGTCGTCGTTGCCCCTGCCGCCGCTGCTCTACGGACCGGCACCCGCACGGCGCAACAGCGAAGGCGTCGACCTGGCCGTGGCCACGATGCGCGCGCCGCTGCTGGCGGCGCTGGCGAGCACGTCCGTGCCCGTGGTGCCGCTGTTCGATGCGTCGCGTGCCGAGCCCGCCGTGGCCCTGTCGATGCGCGCGTTGCCGGCATGGCGCGGCACGCCCGTCGCCCAGCGCGCGGCCCGGCTGCGCCAGGCGGCCGATGCGTTGCAGGCAGAACTCCCGCGCTTCTGCGCGCTGCTGGTGAAGGAGGCCTTCAAGACCTGGGGCGACGCCATCTCCGAGGTGCGCGAGGCCGTCGACTTCCTGCGCTACTACGCCGATGAGGCGGAGCGGATCATGCAACCGGTGGCGTTGCCCGGCCCGACGGGTGAGTCGAACGAACTGCGCCTCGTCGCACGCGGCCCCTGGGTCTGCATCAGCCCCTGGAACTTCCCGCTCGCGATCTTCATGGGCCAGGTGGCGGCGGCGCTCGCCACCGGCAACACGGTGCTGGCCAAGCCGGCCGAGCAGACGCCTGGCGTCGCGCTCGAAGCCGTCAAGCTGCTGCACGCGGCCGGCGTGCCCGCCGATGCGCTGCAGCTGCTGCACGGCCCCGGCGAGACGGTCGGCGCCGCGCTGGTGGCTGCGCCCGGCGCGGCTGGGGTCGTCTTCACCGGCTCGACGCAAGTGGCGAAGATCATCCACCGCGCCCTGGCAGCGAAGGATGGCCCGATCGTGCCGCTCATCGCCGAGACCGGCGGCATCAACGCGATGGTGGTCGATTCGAGCGCGCTGCCCGAGCAGGTGGTCGATGCCGTCGTGCAGAGCGCCTTCCGCTCGGCGGGCCAGCGCTGTTCGGCACTGCGCCTGCTGTGCGTGCACGAGGGCATCGCCGACGGCGTGATCGAGATGCTCGGCGGCGCTGTGGCAGAGCTTTCCGGTGGCGACCCGGCGCTGCTCGCGACCGACGTCGGCCCGTTGATCGATGCGGAGGCCTTCGACAACGTGGCGCGCGCGGTCGATGCGCTGGCCGCGCACGGGCGCCCGATCGTCGCATCGCCCATCGCCGTACCGTTGCAGAACTTCATCGCCCCACAGGCCTTCGAGGTGCCCTCTATCGAGCACGTCCGCAACGAGATCTTCGGTCCGGTGCTGCAGATCGTGCGCTGGTCGGGTGATCCGGCCGTGGTGGTCGAGCGCATCAACGCGCTGGGCTACGGGCTCACCTTCGGCATCCAGACACGCATCGATTCGCGCGCGCTCGCGATGGCCGCGCAGGCGCACATCGGCAACGTCTACGTCAACCGCAACACCATCGGTGCCGTGGTCGGCGTGCAGCCCTTCGGCGGCGAAGGGCTCAGCGGCACCGGGCCGAAGGCGGGCGGGCCGCATTACCTCTACCGCTTCTGCGCCGAGCAGACAGTGACGATCAACACGGCAGCGGCGGGGGGCAACGCAGCGCTGCTTGCCGCGACGGCATAAGTTCCTGCTTCCGCGGCATGGGGAGTGGCGCGCGGGGCGACTCGGGGCTATCGTCCGCCCAGTTCATCCACCGAGGGTCTTCCCATG
>CALRYR010000328.1:0-5421 GCA_943372425.1 Variovorax sp. YR752
ATGCCATCTGCATCAGCAGCCGTCTCACCGACCTGCTCCAGGCGCATCTTCGAGAGCGCTGCCCGGGGTTGCCGCTGGCGCGCGTTCGATTGATCGCGCTGGTGGTAGAGACCACCGTCGAGGCGCTCACCCACCGCGCCGTCATCGAAGCGCCTCGGTGGTTGACCACAGGGGCGCTGGAGCAGGAGGCCATGGACGTGCTGCTGCCCTATCTGACGCACGCGTTGGAGGGTGGCACGCCCTCCCGGCAGATCGGCGATCCGTACTAACCCGTACCATTGCGCCGCGGCGATTCGGCCGTTTCCACATTCAGCGCTTGCCCTGCTCAGGGCGATCGCCAGGGCTCCCATGGACAAGTTGTCTGCGCGCGAACGTCTGGGCATCGGCACGGTGGTGCCGGCCACCTGCCTGCTGCTGCTGCTGCATTTCGGGCAGGACGTGCTTCGGCCGATCGCCATCGCCGGGGTGTTGAGTCTGGTCATCGCGCCGCTGGCGCGCAAGCTCACGCGCACCGGCATGGGCCGCACGATCGCGACGCTGGTGTCGGTGGTGATGGTGGCGGTGTGCGTGGTCTGCATGAGCGCGGTGCTGGCGATCCAGCTGGTCGACGTGGGCGCAGGGCTGCCGCAGTACCGGGCCGCCATCACGTCGAAGGTCGAGTCGGTGCGGGAGGTGGTCGTGCGACCGTTCGAGCGCTTCGAAGCAGAGCTCAAGGGCGTGGCGCCGCAGGCCACGCCGACGCCCGCGCCGACACCGTCCCCGCGCGCGCGATCGTCCGCTCGGTCGGCGGCGCCTGCCGCGCCCGTTGCAAGCACCGAGCCGCTGCCGGTGCAGATCCGCCAGACCCCGCCCTCGGCCGGCGACCTGGTGTCGAAGCTGCTGGCGTCGCTGTGGGGGCCGATCGGCGAAGCCGGCATCGTCTTCATCCTGCTGGTGTTCATCCTGCTGGAGCACGAGTCGCTCAGCGACCGCTTCATCCGCGTGATCGGCGTGGCCGAACTCGGCCCGACGGTGCAGGCGTTGAGCGACACGGCGCAGGGCGTGTCGCGCTACTTCATGTCACAGGTCATCGTCAACGCGACCTTCGGGGCGATCGTCGGCGTCGGGCTGTGGGCCATCGGCATTCCGCATGCAGCGCTGTGGGGGTCGATCAGCGCGCTGCTGCGTTTCGTGCCCTATGTCGGCGTGCTGGGGGCGGCCGCGCTCATCGCCATCTTCAGCGCTGCGGTCGACCCGGGCTGGTCGCTCGTGCTCTCGAGCCTGACGCTCTTCATCGTGCTCGAGTTGGTGGTGGCGCATGTCGTGGAGCCCCAGGTCTACGGGCACAGCACCGGCCTGGCGCCGCTCGCGGTCATCGTGTCGGCGCTGTTCTGGGGCGCGATGTGGGGGCCGGTCGGCCTGCTGTTGTCGACGCCGCTCACGCTGATCATCGTGGTGGTCGGCCGACACGTGCGTGCGCTGGAGCCGCTGTCCATCCTGCTGACCGATGCACCGGGGCTGAATGCGGGGCAGCGCTTCTACCAGCGCGCGCTGTCCGACAACACGGCCGCGATCATCAAGGACGCACGGCTCTACCTGCGGCGAAGCACCTTCGCCAAGTACTGTGACCAGGTGCTGCTGCCGGGGCTGGCGCTGGCGGGTCTCGACTTCCAGCTCGGGCGCATCGACGCACGGCAGCGGGTGCGCATCGACAAGACGGTGGTCGGCCTCGCCGAGACGCTGGCAGGGGGGCGAACGGGCAAGCGCTTCGTCCGGCGCCGGTCGACCGTGTCGCTGGCCGATGCCAGCCTCGGCAGCCGCTTGCGGCAGATCCGCGAATCGCGCCTCGGTCCGTACCAGGGCCGGCTGGACGTGCCGTCGCAATCGGTCGTGCTGTGCGCGGGCTTCGGCTCCGAGCGCGACGAACTGCTGACGGAACTGCTGGTGCGCGCGCTGCGGCAAGACGACGTCGACGCCCGCAGCGTGTCGCTCGCCGAGCCGCCCGACCCGGACATGGCCGACAAGGCAAGCCTGGTCGGGACGGTGTTTCTCGCGTACCCGCGGCACGATACCGTCGAAGCCTGGCGTGTCACGGCGGCCGAGATGCGCGCGGCACTGCCCCATGCCGCGATCGCCACCGTCAAGCTGCCGCTCGACGAGGCCGCTGCCGCAGAGGACGCGGTCAAGGACTCGGTTGATCTGATCCTGCACTCCTACTCGGAGGCCGAGGCCTTCGTCATGCAGAGTGCGAAAGCCGTGGCCGCCTGAACAGGCCTGGGCCTCGCGTCAGTCCGGCAACGCGTCGAGCGTGCGTGGCTCCTGCACCTTCGTCGCGTTGTGCTCCGATCGGAAACCGGCCGTCATGCGGTAGACCGCCTGGCGCACCCGCATGATCGAGCCGATCGGGCGGTGGGCCGCCAGCGCGTGCCAGGGTGTGAAGGCCATGCCGTCATTCACCGCCATGACGCGGGCAGGGCTCCATGTCGCCTGCGGCTTCGCGACCAGGCGGGCGACGGTCACGAAGGGGCTCTTGTCCTCGGGCCACTGCACCGACGCGTCCTCGACGGGCATGGCGTCGATGTCGGTGCACAGCTGCGCACGCAATTCCCATTCGCCGACGTGCTGCGCGAAGTGCGCTGCCACAGCTTCGCGCAGGCCATCGGGCTTGCCGTCGAGGTCGACCGGTGCGTCGGTCAGCGCCGTGAGTCCGGGCGACACCGGCGCCAGCGACAGCTTGGCCATGTACGGCCCGTAGAGCATCGGCACCTGGGTGTAGAAGGTCTCGCCCAGGATGTTCGTCTCAGGGTGGCCGCCCATCGACTTGAGCGTCGGGCTCTCGCCGCCGGCCTTCTCGACGATGGCCTCCAGGCCGCGAAGGGCCGCGGCCAACACCTTCTTGAGGCCGGGCGCCTTGTCGGTGGTGGATGCCAGCAACTTCAACGGCTTGAGAAAGGCCTTGGCCGTGGGCGCACTGAACACCGGGCCGTTGACCATCAGGAAGTCCTGCGTCACTTCGCCTTCGGAGCCGGGCGCACGGTCGCCCGGCACCCCGACGACCTTCAGCGCCACGCCGCGCGGCGTCGAGATTGCGTCGTCGAGCAGGTCGCCCGGCGAGGTCGAGAAGCGCATCACGACCGGGTATGTGGCGGGCTGCGCGAACAGCCCTTGCGCCAGGTGCGCCGGCAAGCCGGGCGCGACCTGCAGCTCGGCCCGCAGCATGCCGTGGCTCTTGGCGTGAACGCCGCGGTAGGCATGGCCTTCGTCCTTGTGCACGATCTCGCTGATCTCGTGCAGCGTCTCGATCAGTTCGCGCGTGGTCTCGGCTTCGTCGTCTTCCAGCGATTCATAGGCGGGCAGGTAGAGGAGGGGCGCTTGCGGTTGCGTGGGGTCGCTCATGGGTGGACTTTCGAGGAAGGGTGGATACGTGAGGGGTCGGCCACCAGCCGGATCGGGATGGACTTCGAGGCCGGCACCTGGCTGCCTTCGGCGTGGTGCGCCAGCGGGACCAGCGGGTTGCATTCGGGGAAGTAGCCAGCGGCGCAACCCGCCGGAATATCGAAGGGCGTGACGCGCAGGCCCGGCACCTCGCGCAGCACGCCATCGTCGACGGCCGTGCGCGCCGTGACGACGTCGCCTTCCGCCAGACCCAGCCGTGCGATGTCGGTGGCGTTCATCAGCAGCACCTGCCGCGTGCCGTAGATGCCGCGGAAGCGGTCGTCCAGGCTGTAGACGGTGGTGTTGAACTGGTCGTCGCTGCGCATCGTCATGAGACGCAGCACATCGTCGCCAACCTGGGGTGTGTCGGGGTCGGCGACCAGCGTGTCCGGCACGATGAAGTTGGCCTTGCCGTTGGGCGTCTTCCACTGGCGTTCGCGCGCAGCGATCGGTTTCTGGAATCCGCCGGGCTGGCGGAAGCGGCCGTTGAAGTCGCGGAACACCTCGGGCCAGGTGGCCTCGATCGCGTCGCGCACGCGGCCGTAGTCGCCCACCCAGTCGTCCCATGGCACGCGTGGATTCGGCGCGAGCGTCGCCTTCGCGATGCCGGCGACGATGGCCGGCTCTGACAGCAACGTGGCCTCCGCCGGCTCGGCCATGCCGTCGGACGCATGCATGAAGCTGGTCGAATCCTCCACCGACACGGTCTGCGCGCCACCGGCCTGACGGTCGATCTCGATGCGGCCCAGGCAGGGCAGCAGGTAGGCGACCTCTCCATGCACGAGGTGGCTGCGGTTGAGCTTGGTGGCGATCTGCACCGTCAGCCGCAGTTGGCGCCATGCGGCCTCCATGCGCACGGTGTCGGGCACGGCGCGCAGAAAGTTGCCGCCCAGACCGATGAAGGCGCGCACCGAACCGTCGAGCACGCCGTTGCAGGTCTCGACCGTGTTCAGCCCCTTGTCGCGCGGCGGCTCGAAGGCGTACAGCTCGGCGAGCTTGTCGAGTGGCACCAGCTCTGGTTTCTCGCTGATGCCGACGGTGCGCTGGCCCTGCACGTTCGAATGGCCGCGCACCGGGCACACACCCGCGCCGCGTCGGCCGATGTGGCCGCCGAGCAGCAGCAGGTTGGTCAGCATGTGGACGTTCATCACGCCCTTGCGGTGCTGCGTGAGCCCCATGCCGTAGACACCGATCACGGCCTTCGCGCGCGCGAACACGACCGCCGCTTCGGCCAGTTCGCCACGCGATAAACCCGACTCGCGCTCGATGGCCGACCAGTCCGCGGCACGCAACGCGTCGGCGAAGGCATCGAAGCCGTGTGTGTGCGTCTCGATGAAGTCCACGTCGAGCACCCGCTGCGTGCCGTCGCGTCGGGCCGCATCGTCGCCCGCGATCAACGCCTTGCACATGCCGGTGATCGCGGCGATGTCGCCGCCGACCTTCACCTGGAGGTATTGCGTGCTGATGGCGGTCTCGGCCGGCGTCAGCATCTCCAGCGGCGACTGCGGGTTGGCGAAGCTCACCAGCCCGCGCTCGCGCAGCGGGTTGAAGGTGACGATCGGCACGCCGCGCCGCCGGGCATCCTGCAGCTGGTGCAGCATGCGCGGGCTGTTCACGCCCACGTTCTGGCCGAAGAAGAAGATCGCGTCGGTGTGCTCGAAGTCGTCCAGCGTCACGGTGCCCACCGGCACGCCGATGGTCTGCGGCAGCGCGACCGAGGTGCTCTCGTGGCACATGTTGGAGCTGTCGGGCAGGTTGTTGTTGCCGTACAGCCGGGCCAGCAACTGGTACATGTAGCTGGCCTCGAGCGAGGCGCGGCCCGAGGCGTAGAAGACCGTCGACTTCGGGTCGTCGGCACGCAGCGCCTTCAGCTCGGCGCCGATGCCTGCAAAGGCCTCATCCCAGCTCACCTCGGTGTAGCGGTCGATCGCCGCATCCCAGCGCAGGGGCGCGGTCAGGCGGCCGCCTTCCTCGAGGGCATGGTCGCTCCAGCGTTCGAGTTCGGTC
>CALRYR010000329.1:0-5394 GCA_943372425.1 Variovorax sp. YR752
CGAACGATGGCGCTGCCCACCATGCCACGGTGGCCGGCCACGTAGATGGGCGAATCAAGTTGGTTCATGCGTGTGATGCTTCGAGATGGGTGCGAGAAAACGTGCGGCCCCAGCGTCCGGGGGGCGTGGCCCCATTCCTTGGGGCAAGCCAACTGAAAAAACGGTTGGCATCCACGCGCGCACAGCCCGCATCATCCCTCTTTTCCGCGATGCGTCGACAGAGCGCGCAGCGCTCCCGAGAGGTTCAGCGCGAACCTTCGCCGGAGACAACCGCGCGAGCGGTCTTCACGAGAATCTTGAGGTCGAGCCAGAGCGACCAGTTGTTGACGTATTGGGCGTCGAGTTCGACGCGCTGGGCGTACGACAGCCGGTTGCGCCCGCTGACCTGCCACAGCCCGGTGATGCCCGGACGCATGGCGCAGTAGTGCGCCCAGTGACGGCCATACAGGCTGCGCTGACGCTCCATGCAGGGGCGCGGGCCGATCAGGCTCATGTCACCCTTGAGCACATTCCAGAACTGGGGCAGTTCGTCCAGGCTGATCTTGCGGATGATCTTGCCCAGTGGCGTGATGCGCGGGTCCTTTTCCAGCTTCTGGAAGGTGTCCCACTGGGTGCGGGCCGCATCGTTCCTGCTCAGGTAGTCGTCCAGGATGGTTTCGGAGTCACGCACCATCGAGCGGAATTTGTAGAAGCGAAAGCGTTGGCCGCCTTCGCCGATCCGGACCTGCCAGAAGTGCACCGGCCGGCCCATGCTGATGGCCACACCCAGCGCCACCGCAAGGTACAGGGGACCGAACAGTGCAAAGAACGCCAGCGCCGCGACGATGTCAACGCTGCGCTTGATGGTGCGCTGGGCAAAGGTCAGCTGCCGCGGTGCGGAAGTGACCGGAATCGGGGACGAAGGCTCGCCGCCGCCTGGAAGACGCCGCATCAAATTTCCTTGCGCAGTCGAATCGGTACGAAACATTTGCTTTCCCCTTGGGGGGCTGCTTCACAGCGGAAGCAGCGTAACGCTTTAATACTATTGGCAAGAATTTGAACACATTCGTTCTAGTCTGTCGTGTCGGCAAAAGCGGTAGCACTTTCTGCCAACCGTCAAAACGTGCACTATTTCACACCACTCGTGCCTTGTGCGCTGCAGCATTCTAGGTACGAAAGTAATTCTTTTGCCTGACCGATACAAGGAGACACGGAAAGCCTGCTTCGTAGACAAATCGCAACACGCGTGAGAGGCCAAAGAGGTGGCGGTCGAACGAGAAAAGCCGTGACCACCGCTGGGAAGCGGCGATCACGGCCCTGAGGGATGCGATCCGAGGCCTGCTGCTTTCCTGTCTTGCAGCGGCCTCCTGGATGTCAGCGGCTGTCGCCTGCCTCGCGCTCGAACGGCAGCGTGGTGGCCGCCAGATCGCGACGGGTCTCGACCAGCACCAGCGGGCCGTCGTCGATGACGACGGTCGGTGCGCGCTCCCGCGGCACACGGATCGGCTTTGGCTCGGCCGCGATGGCCGCGCGAACCTCGGCGATGCGCTCGGCGTCGGAATTCACCCAGTGCAAGCCAGAGCCTTCGGCGACCTGGGCCAGTTCGGCCAGCGGCAGTTCAAAAGGCTGCACCTTTGGCAGCGCGCGGCGGCCGTTGCCGGCCGCTGGCGCGGCGTCGGCGGTGGCCGGGACGGGCACCACGGTGCGCGGCGCACGTTCGACGCGCTGTGGCGGCGTTGCAACTTCAACAGGCGTCTCGACTGGCGCGAGCGCAGGCGCTTCTTCGACCTCCGTGACGGCTGTCGATGCTTCGCCTTCACGTGGCGCGCGTTCGCGGCGGTCGCGACCGTAGCGGTCACGCGTGCGGCCACGGCGCTCGTCGCCATCACGACGCGACGACGGCTCGGTGGTCGACATCGACCCCTCCAGCGATGGCTCGGCGGCGGCGTCCGACGGCAACTCAGCGGTTTGCGCGTCGACGTTGTCCGGGCGGGCGGTGGCTTCGCCACGCCGTTCGCGGCGACCTTCGCCGCGCGGCGCGCGCTCTTCGCGCGGGCCGCGCTCCGGTGCAAGATCCGCCGGCGCAGCCTCGCCGTTGAAGTCGCGTGCCGGCGTATCGCCGTTGTTGCGTTCCCGGGCTTCGCCGTTGCGTTCGCCACGCTCCCCGCGTTCACGACGGCCGCGCGGCGCGCGCTCGGCCGGAGCGACCGTGGCCTCGCCTTCGGCGACCGCCGTCGGCTGTTGATCCTGCAGCGCTTCCGTGCCCTCCAGCGAAACCGGGCGCTCTGCGTCACGGCGTTCGCCACCGCGCCCGCCACGGCGCGGTTCGCCTTCGCGCGGGCCACGGCCCTCGCGTGGTTCACGCGGCTCACGTGGCTCGCGGGCTTCGCGCACCGGCGCGTCGGCGCGTGCCTCGGTGCTGCGCTCGCCATTGCGGCGTTCACCACCGCGTCCGCCGCGGCGTTGTTCGCCGTCGCGACCGCCACGGCCCTCACCGCGGCCTTCACCGCGTCCGCCGCGGCGTTGTTCGCCGTCGCGCGCGGCGCGGGGTTCGCCGTCACGGCCGCCGCGGCCATCGCGTCGCGTCGGCTTCGGCGCTTCGACAGGAATCGCGCTGGCGGGCGTCGTCTCGGGGCCCTGCGCCGGTGCAGGTGCCGCTGCGCCGCCACCAAACAGGCTCTTGATGAAGCCGAAGAAGCCGCGCTCGGCCGGCGCCGGTGCAACCACGGGGGCAGCGGGCGGCGTCACGGCGGCGGGTGCCGGCGCCTGAACGGGCTCGGGCTTCGGTGGCACCACGGGCGCCGGTGCGTCCGGCAGCACGCCCTTGATCACCGGCGTCTGACGGTTGGTCGGCTCCTGCGAGCGGCGGGTGACGGAGGTCGGGTCTTCCACTTCCTCGGCCATCTTGTAGCTGGCTTCGATGTGGTCGAGGCGCGGGTCGTCGTGCTTCAGGCGCTCGAGCTTGTAGTTCGGCGTCTCGAAGGTCTTGTTGGGCACCATCAGCACGGTCACGCGCTGCTTCAGCTCGATCTTGGCGATTTCGGGGCGCTTCTCGTTCAGCAGGAACGAGGCCACTTCGACCGGCACCTGGACGTGCACGGCGGCCGTGTTGTCCTTGAGGCACTCCTCCTGAATGATGCGCAGGATCTGCAGCGCGCTCGATTCGGTGTCGCGGATGTGGCCCGAGCCGCCGCAGCGGGGGCAGGGGATCGACGAACCTTCGCTGAGCGCCGGCTTCAGGCGCTGGCGGCTCATCTCCATCAGGCCGAACTTGCTGATCGAGCCGAACTGCACGCGGGCACGGTCTTGGCGCAGCGCGTCGCGCAGGCGGCTTTCGACTTCGCGGCGGTTCTTCGACTCGTCCATGTCGATGAAGTCGATGACGATCAGGCCGCCCAGGTCGCGCAGGCGCATCTGGCGGGCCACTTCGTCGGCGGCTTCGAGGTTGGTGCGGGTGGCGGTCTCTTCGATGTCACCGCCCTTGATGGCGCGGGCCGAGTTCACGTCGATCGACACCAGCGCTTCGGTGTGGTCGATCACGATGGCGCCGCCCGAAGGCAGTTGCACCGTGCGGGCGTAGGCCGATTCGATCTGGTGCTCGATCTGGAAGCGGCTGAACAGTGCCGCGTCGTCGCGGTAGCGCTTCACGCGGGCGGCATGCTCGGGCATGACGTGCGCCATGAACTGTTGCGCCTGCTCGTAGATGTCGTCGGTATCGATCAGGATGTCGCCGATGTCGTGATTGAAGTAATCACGAATCGCGCGGATGACCAGCGACGATTCCTGATAGATCAGGAACGCGCCCTTGCCGCCCTTGGCGGCGCCGTCGATGGCGCTCCAGAGCTTGAGCAGGTAGTTCAAGTCCCACTGCAGCTCGGGTGCCGCGCGGCCGATGCCGGCGGTGCGCGCGATGATGCTCATGCCCTTCGGGTATTCGAGCTGGTCCATCGCTTCCTTGAGCTCGGCCCGGTCGTCGCCCTCGATGCGGCGGCTCACGCCACCGCCGCGCGGATTGTTCGGCATCAGCACGACGTAGCGGCCGGCCAGCGATACGAACGTGGTCAGGGCGGCGCCCTTGTTGCCGCGCTCTTCCTTCTCGACCTGCACGACCAGCTCCTGGCCTTCGCGAATCGCGTCCTGGATGCGGGCCTGGCTGGCCGACACGCCTTCGGCGAAGTACTGCTTCGAGATTTCCTTGAACGGCAGGAAGCCGTGCCGGTCTTCGCCGTAGTCGACGAAACAGGCTTCGAGCGACGGCTCGACGCGGGTCACGACCGCCTTGTAGATGTTGCCCTTGCGCTGTTCGCGCCCTTCGATCTCGATCTCGTAGTCGAGGAGCTTTTGCCCGTCGACGATGGCCAGGCGGCGTTCTTCGGCCTGCGTGGCATTGATCAGCATCCGCTTCATGATGCGTTGTCCTTGTATGTGTCGTTCTACCGGCCCATGACGGGCCAACGATGCACGGACGACGCCTGCGAAACCAGGGGAATTGCCGCTGTACCCCCACTGTTTGCCGGACGACGCGCAAGCGCAGCCGTCCGCCGAGCGTCAGCTCAGAGACAGTGGAGGTGGGGGCGCATGGATGGGCGCGAGCCCGATGTGATGTTGACGCGCCACGTTGTGGGTGGCGGGCTGCACGACAGGGGCCGGGCGGGCCGCTGGAGATCCGATGCCGCGGGCCGCTGGCAACAGCCAGGTGGGCCAGCGCAGGCACAGTTGAATCAGCAGCATCAACACAAGAGAACTCGCTTCGATCCGCCGGCCGCTTGGAGCCTGCCGGCTGGGTATTCCGTATCGGTGTTTCGTGGGCGTCGGCTTGACTCGTGCGCCTGGCCTGCCACTTTGCGCTCTAGCGCGGGGTTTGCAGGCTCGAGCGCCCAAGCGGCATCGACCTTCCAGCGCTTTTGGCGGTGCTCTAAACTTCTGTTTAATCAAGCACTTACAAGACCGCGCTGGTGAAAAACATTATAGGTGCGAAGCCGGAGCCCGGCGCGTCCGAAGTCCGTTTAATGACAGTCGATGAAGAATCGGCCGGTCAGCGGTTGGACAACTTCCTCTTTCGCCAGCTCAAGGGCGTGCCGAAGACGCACGTCTACCGGATCATCCGGTCGGGCGAGGTACGCATCAACAAGGGCCGCGCCCAGGCCGATACCCGCATCGCAGCGGGTGACGTGTTGCGGCTGCCGCCGGTGCGGGTGGCCGCACGCTCGGAGGAGGGGGGCACGCCTCCTGCGCCGGCGCGCGAGTTCCCTCTCTTATATGAGGACGACGCGTTGCTCGCCATCGACAAGCCAGCCGGCGTGGCCGTTCACGGCGGCAGCGGCGTGAGCTTCGGCGTCATCGAGCAACTGCGCACCGCCCGCCCTCAGGCGAAGTTTCTCGAACTCGTGCACCGCCTGGACCGGGAGACCTCCG
>CALRYR010000330.1:0-5389 GCA_943372425.1 Variovorax sp. YR752
GGCCAGTACATCCAGCAGATCACCGAGATGGAAGCCTTGCTCGCGGGCGAAGTGATGATGCACGCCGAGTTCCTGCGCAACATGGACGGCCTCCTGACGTGCAGCGCGCTGCAGCTGGTGCGCTTCACGACCGAGGAGCGACTGAACGAGATCATCGCCATCCACCGCGAACGCGGCATCCGAATCAACAACCCGCACACCTTCATCGTGGAAGACGGCAAGGCCGGTGGCGCGCTGCCGCCCGAGATCCTCGCGGTGAAGGCGCGCTTCGATCCGTTGGGGCTGCTCAACCCGGGCAAGCTGCGCGACTGGCCGGTGGTGTCCGCATGAGCTCGGGCAACGTGCCGGTCATGGGCGCGCCCATGGCGAACTACGCCGCCGCCAAGCGCGTCGGTGACTTCGTCTTCATGAGCGGCGTGGTCGCGGTCGACCCGTCTCGGCGCCAGGCCGTCGCTTCGTACGACGACCTGCCCCCGATCGCCCGGGATGAACTGCGCACGCTCGGCTACGTCACCGGTCAGATGTCGGTCGACGTGTACGAGGCGCCCATCGTCGCGCAGAGCTGGTTCGTCCTCGAACGCATCCGACAACTGGCAGCAGAGCACGGCGGCACGATGAACGACGTGGTGAAGCTGGTGCAGTACTTCCGCGACATCCGCCAGTACCCGGCGTACAACCGCGTGCGCGGCTTGTTCTACCCGGGCGAACCGCCCGTCAGCACTGTGGTCGAGGTGTCGCGCTTTCTGCCCGGCGACGCGCTGGTGATCGAGATCGAGGCGACGGCTTACCTGCCGCGCTGATCGCGCCGGCGCAGCCACACGGCGGCGGCGACCGTGAGCAGCGACAGCCCCCACAGCGGCCACAGCCCGAAGCGCGACACCCACACCGCATAGGGCGTGAGGCCGGCGCGGCCTTCGACCTCGGCGGTGAGCACGCCACGCGTGAGGCGCGGCAGCACATCGGTCACCCGGCCGCGGTGGTCGATGACGACGGTGGCACCGGTGTTGGTCGAGCGCACCATCGGCCGCGCGAACTCGAGCGCGCGCATGCGCGAGATGGCCAGGTGCTGGTCGATGGCGACGGTGTCGCCGAACCACGCGATGTTGCTGACGTTGAGCAGGATCGTCGGCGCGTTGGCCGCGTCGCGGAAGTTGGCGCCGATCTCGTCGCCGAACAAATCCTCGTAGCAGATGTTCGGTGCGATGCGCTGCCCTTGCCACACGAAGGGCGCCTGCGCGAGGCCGCCGCTTCGGAAGTCGCCCAAAGGGATGTTCATCAGGTCGGTGAACCAGCGAAACACGCCCGGCACGAATTCGCCGAAGGGCACCAGGTGGTGCTTGTCGTACCGGTACGCCTGTGCCTCGCCCGGCTTGAAACCGAGCACCGAATTCCGGTAGCCGTCGAATTCGCCGCTTGCACCGGCCGTGCCCACCACCGGCAGGCCGACGATGGCCGCCTGCGTGCCGTTCGCGTAGCGTGCCGCGATGGCCTCAAGGTAACCCGGCGGCAACTGGTTCGACAGCAGCGGCAGCGCCGTCTCTGGCGTGATCACCAGCGGCGCGGTGGCGTCGCGCAACTGCTCGCCATACCAACGCAGCGCGGTCGCGATGCCGCCGCTCGGGATGAACTTCTCGTCCTGCGGGATGTTGCCCTGCAGCAGCGCGACGCCGAGCTTGCCACGAGCGTTGGACGGTGCATCCGGGTCGTCGCGCAGCAGGTCGAGCGCGTAGGGCGCGGCGACCAGCACGACGATCAACGCCGCGGCCGCGCCCCACGTTCGGCGGCGCCATGCCAGCACAGCCAGCGCCGCAATGGCCGCTGCGACCGCGCCGATGCCGTAGACACCGAGCCACGCGGCATGCACCGCCAGCGGACCATCGACATGCGCGTAGCCGCCTGCGCCCCAGGGAAAGCCGGTAAACCAGCTGCCGCGCAGCAGCTCACCCAGCGTCCAGAGCGCGGCGAACAACGCAGCCGCGCCCACCGGATGCCGCGGCGCGACCGCCGCGAACACGCCGCAGGCCGCCGCGTAGTACAGCGCGAGTGCCGCGGCCAGGGCCAGCACCGCGGTGGCCGCGATGGGCGCTGCCATCCCGCCGTAGGTGTGCATCGACACGAAGAGCCACCAGAAGGTGCCGCAGAGCCAGACGGTGGTGAAGAGCCAGCCATGCAGCGCCGCACTGCGCCAGCGTCTTGGCCGCGGGTCGGTGCACAGCACATCGAGCTGCCACACCAGCACGGCCAGCGACAGCAGCTGCAGCCACCACAGCGGGCGGCCGTTCCAGGGCGCGGCGATGGCCGCGGCCTGCGCAAGGCCCGCGACGGCGACGAGCGCGATGCGGACGAGAAAAGCGGCGCGCGAAGGCGCAGGGGCCGCCGCGGCCATCGACGCGCTCAATCGGATGCGTCGCTGCCGCGCGCCGGCGAAACCTTGAACCAGCGCACCGCGCCGCCCTTGGTGTGCAGCACGACGAAGTCGAAGCCGCCAAGCGCATGGTGCTCGCCCTTCTTCGGCACATGGCCCATCTCGTGCGCGACCAAACCGCCGATGGTGTCGAAGTCTTCGCTCAGCGCCTCGTCGTCGAAGGTGATGCCGAAGGCCTCCGCCACGCGCTCGATGGGCGTGTCGCCCGACACCCGATAGGTGTGGTCGGCCAGGCCGAAGATGTCACCCTCGTCCTCGGGGATGTCGAACTCGTCCTCGATCTCGCCGACGATCTGTTCGAGCACGTCTTCGATGGTGATGAGGCCGGCCACGCGGCCGAACTCGTCGATGACGATCGCCAGGTGGTTCCGGTTGCCGCGGAATTCGCGCAGCAGGTCGTTCAGGCCCTTGCTCTCCGGCACGAAGGTGGCGGGCCGCAGCAGCGCGCGGATGTTCAGCCCCGGCGCGCGCTGCAGCTTGAGCAGGTCCTTCGCGAGCAGGATGCCGATGATGTTTTCCTTCTCGCCCTCGTACACCGGGAAGCGCGAGTGCGCGGTGTCGATGACGCCGTGCAGCAGCGTGTCGTAGGGCGAGTCGATGTCGATCAGGTCCATGCGCGGCGCGGCGACCATCACGTCACCGGCTGTCATGTCGGCCATGCGCAGCACCCCTTCGAGCATCACGCGCGACTCGGCGCCGATCACGTCGTTGTCCTCGGCGTCCGCCAGGGTTTCGATCAGTTCGTCGCGGGAATCCGGTCCGGGGTGGATGAATTCGGCGAGTTTCTGGAGAAAGCTGCGCTTGTCTTCCCGTTCGACGGGGGTGCGTTCAGGGTGAGGGTCGGCCACTGCGGGAGGGCGAAGTTGGGGAAGCGCAAGGATACCGGATTGATTTGACGCCGCGCTTGCAGCGCCTGGTCAGGGCGCGGACTTCTCGCGCGCGGCGCGCATGCCGCTGCGCACTTCCTGCACGCTGGACAGGAAGGACCAAAACTGCTTGGCGCGCGCCTTGAGCTGGTAGTCGACTTCCGCGAAATGCTGCAGCGCGATCTCGTTCATGCGGCTGTCGAGTGTGGCCGACGGCAGTTGCAGATGCGCTTCCGATTCGGAACCGCTGCGCACCACCGTCGCTCCGGCTTTGCGCGCAATCTTCAGCATGGCGGCGTTCTCGCTCAGCGCATGGATGAAGAGCATGCCGACGCCTTCGTTGCGGGCGACGACCACCGCACGCTCGAACAGGCGGGCGCCGTAACCGCGGCCGCGTGCGTGGCTCGCGACCGAGACGCCAAACTCGGCGCATTCGCGCGGCTGGTCGGCCGGTGCGAAGGCCACGTGTGCCATGGCGATGAGGTCGAGGCGCCGGTTGTAGATGCCGAAAAGTTCGTCTCGCTCGAAGTCGAGCCCGTCGACGTAACGCTGGATCTGCTCGTCGGATGCCGCGTAGCCGAAACGCAGGTAACGGTCTTGCGGGCTCAGTGCCAGCAAGTGTGCAGCGATGCGGCCCCGCTCGCGCGGACCGATGCTGCGGATCGGCACCATGACGGGCGCCTGCACCGCGCGACCGGGGGCGTGCGCATCGACGATCGGCGCCTTCAGGAAGGAACCGAGGCCGAGCGAGGCGCGGAGGAAGGCCTTGGCGGGATGCATGGGTCGAATATAAGGGTTTATCCCTAGATCACAAGAGACCGGTTTCACAGAATGCGACGAAGCGCACGATTTGGCGAGTTGGCCTGAAAAATGCCATGAACCGTTGCGTTCGCGCATCCGTCATGCCTTGCCGGGGCGCCGCGCACAATGAGCCCCATTTCCCTGCTTTCTCCAAGGAGTTTGTCGATGTTGCGTTTTTCCTGTGCCCAGCCGCTGGTCGCCCTGGCTGTTGCGGCGGTCCTGGGTGGTTGCGCCATGGCGCCCACCGCCGGCCCGGCCCCCTCTCGTCTCGACACCGTGCAGAAATCGACCACGCTTCGGGTCTGCTCGCCTGGCGACTACAAGCCGTTCAGCTTCCAGCAGGCCGACGCACCGTTCGAAGGCATCGACGTCGACCTGGTGACCGCGTTCGCCGGGAGCTTGGGCGCAAAGCCGGTGTGGGTCAAGACCACCTGGGCCAACCTGCTCCCGGACCTGGTCGCCGACAAGTGCGACATCGCCGTGGGCGGCGTGTCGGTGACGACGGAGCGCCAGAAGCGGGCCTTCTTCAGCACACCCTACATGGTGAACGGGAAGACGCCGATCGCGCGCTGCACGGACGTCGCGAAGTACCAGACGGTTGCCGCGATCGACCAACCGCAGACGCGCGTAATCTTCAACCCAGGTGGCAGCAACGAGCGCTTCGCCCGCGCCAATTTCAAGCGCGCGAAGATGACGTTGCATGGTGAGAACGTGACGATCTTCGACGAGATCCTCGCCAACCGCGCCGACGTGTTCGTGACGGAATCGGCCGAAGCGATCACCCAGCAGCGCCTCAAACCGGGCCTGTGCGCCATCAACCCCGACAAGCCGCTGCAGTACGGCGAGATGGGCTGGATGCTGCCGCGGGACGACGTGGCCTTCAAGGCATACGTCGACCAGTGGCTGCACCTGTCGCAGGCCGGTGGCGACATGCAGCGCGTGATGGACCGCTGGCTGAAGTAGCGTAGCGCAGTCGACCCTGGGGCAAGCCCCGGGGTGGCGCGGGTGCGGCGCCTCGCACAATGGGCTGCAAAGGAGCACCCATGCAACCCTCCGTGTTGAAGAGTTATCCGGCCGGCGTGCCGCACGAGGTTCACCCCGAGCAGTACCGCTCGCTCGGCCAGATGTTCGACGAGTCTTTCCAACGCCATGCCGAGCGGCCGTTCTCGGTGTGCATGGAGCGCTGGACGAGCTATGCGGAACTGGACCAGCAGTCGAAGGCCCTGGGTGCATGGCTGCAGTCACTGGGTCTCGAGCCGGGCGCACGGGTGGCGATCATGCTGCCGAACCTCCCGCA
>CALRYR010000331.1:0-5381 GCA_943372425.1 Variovorax sp. YR752
GCCGACGACGCCTCGCGCAGGGTCTCTGCCACAACGGGATGGTCACCCCACGCGTCGAGCATGCCGACCGCCTGGGAGCCCTGCCCTGGAAATACGAATGCGAAGGAAGTCATGGTCTCTTGTCTTTGTATGGTGCGAATGTCCGGGCGACAAGCGGGTCGCCCGTGACGCTCACAGGGTCAGGAGTACGGCGCCCCAGGTGAACCCGCCGCCGACGCCCTCGAGCATGACGGTTTCCCCTTTGTTGACCTTGCCGCTGCGCACCGCGTCGTCCAGCGCCAGCGGGATCGAGGCGGCCGACGTGTTGCCGTGATCGTGGACGGTGACCACCAGCTTCTCCCGCGGAAGCTTCAGCTTCTTCGCCGTGCCTTCCATGATGCGGATGTTGGCCTGGTGCGGAATCAGCCAGTCGATGTCGGCCTCGGTCTTGCCGGCCTTCGCCAACGTCGCGCGCGCTGCATCTTCGAGCACGCGCACGGCGAGCTTGAAAACGGCCTGCCCATCCATGTGCAGCAGCGGCGTGCCCAGGATCTGCCCGCCGGACACGTGGCCGGGCACGCAGAGGATGCCGACATGCTTGCCGTCGGCGTGCAGGTCGCTCGCCAGGATGCCGGGCGTTTCGCTGGCTTCCAACACCACCGCGCCGGCGCCATCGCCGAACAGCACGCAGGTGGTGCGGTCGTTGAAGTCGAGGATGCGCGAGAACACTTCGGCGCCGACCACCAGCGCGCAGCGGGCGCTGCCGGTCTTGATCATCGCGTCGGCCACCGTGAGCGCGTAGACGAAACCGCTGCACACTGCCTGGACATCGAAAGCCGGGCAGCCGGCAATGCCGAGCTTGTGCTGGAGGATCGTGGCCGACGAGGGGAACACCATGTCCGGCGTCGAGGTGGCGACGATGATCAGGTCGATCTCTTCCGCCTTGCGACCGGCAGCTTCGAGTGCGCGCTTCGACGCCTCGAGGGCCAAGTCACTGCTGGTCACATCAGGCTCGGCGAAGTGGCGCGCCCGGATGCCGGTGCGTTCGACGATCCATTGATCGGACGTTTCGACGCCGCGCGACGCGAGGTCACGTGCCAGTTCGTCGTTGGTCACGCGGCGCGGAGGGAGGAAGCTGCCAGTGCCGGTAATGCGGGAGAAAGGAGTCATCAGACGTGGAGCGAGGTCGCATCAGCCGGGGCCGCTGGCTCCGCACGTGCGAGCAATGGCGCGGCGTGGGCAATGCGGGCCCGCACGCGATCGAGCAGGTTGTTGCGAGCGGCATCATAAGCGCGATCCAGCGCGTAGCCGAAGGCCACATCGTCAGCCGAACCATGGCTCTTGAAGACCAGGCCGCGCAGTCCGAGCAAGGCCGCCCCGTTGTACCGACGATGATCAAGCCGCTTTTTGAGCGCTTTTAAGACCGGATAGGAGACGATCGCCGCAAACTTGCTGAAGGGTCCGTTGGAATATTCGTAGCGGAGAAAGTCGACGATCATGGCCGCGACGCCTTCAGTGGCCTTCAAGGTGATGTTCCCGACGAAGCCGTCACAGACCACGATATCGGTTGTGCCCTTGAAAATGTCGTTGCCTTCGACGTTGCCGTAGAAGTTCAGATCCTGCGACTTGGCAGCAGCTCGAAGCAGTTGACTGGCTTTCTTGATGGTTTCGCTGCCTTTGATCGCTTCTTCGCCCACATTGAGCAAGCCGACCGTCGGCGACTCGTTGCCCGTCAGCGCAGACACCAGCGCCGAGCCGAGCACCGCAAACTGCAAGAGATCCTCGGCGTCGCAATCGACGTTCGCTCCGAGGTCGAGGACGGTGGTCGCCCCACCCTTGCTGTTGGGAAGTTGCGGCGCGATGGCCGGGCGGTCGATGCCCTCGAGCGTCTTGAGGAGGTAGCGCGCGATGGCCATCAAGGCGCCGGTGTTGCCCGCGGAGATCGCCGCCTGCGCACTGCCATCCTTGACCTGCTGGATCGCCACGCGCATGGACGAATCCTTTTTCTTGCGCAGCGCGATCTCGATCGGGTCATCCATGGTGACGACTTCGGTCGCCGGGACCAGGGTGGCACGTGGATGCAGGAAGCCCTTGAGCGCCTCGGGCAGGCCGACCAGGCGCAACGACGCTTCGGGATGGCGCTCCAGAAAGGCGCGACAGGCCGGCAGCGTGATGCGCGGACCATGGTCGCCGCCCATGCAATCCACGGCGAGCGTGATTGCGGCGGGTGCGGGAGCGAAAGAGGGAGAAATAGCCATCAAAACAAAGGCCCGACGCTACAGCAGAAGTAGCTTCGGGCCTCGGCCTTGAATCTCGAGGATCAGGACTCGGACTTGGTCTTCACAACCTTGCGACCACGGTAGAAGCCGTTCGGGCTGATGTGGTGACGCAGGTGGATCTCGCCCGTGGTCGGTTCGACCGCGATGCCGGGCACGTCGAGTGCGTTGTGCGAACGGTGCATGCCGCGCTTGGAAGGCGACTTCTTGTTTTGCTGGACGGCCATGATGGCTCCTGGAATTCGGTTGGGTGGTGGGCAATGCGGGGCGGCATCGACACAGAATCCCTCAGGACCTGACCAATGGCGGCGCGCGCGAAGCCCACGATTATAGCGCGCGACCAGCCGAAACGCTACTCGCGGCCGAAAAGGTCAGCCTGGCTTGCGGCCGCGCAAGGCTTCCAGCGCCGCGAAAGGATTGGCCGCAGCCTCCTCCGCCTCCTCGAAACCCGGGTCGGCCACCGACAGCCGGACCGGGACCGGGCACACGTCGTGCCGCGGCGTCACGGGAACCTCCATCAACAATTCGTCCTCGATCAGCGCCAGCAAGTCGAAGTCGCGCGCAGCCACCAGCACGTCCTCTTCGGACGCCTCGTCCTCGAGCGCGGCCGTTTCTTCGTCGGCCGCGAAACGGAAGGCACGATCGACCGTCAGCGGCAGTTGCACCGGCGTCAGGCAGCGCTGGCAGACGAAGGGCAGGGTCGCCTCGACCCGCAAGTGCAGCCAGGGCGCCGGGGCGCCGTCGCCACCGGCGCGGCGTTCGCCCGTCGCGGACCAGGTGACGCAGGCATCGGTCTCGGGTTCTGTCAGCTCGGCGCTCAGGCGCTCGAAGTCCGACACGGGTGTGTCGCCGGTCAGGGTGTCCGCGGCGGTCGCAAAGGCATTCACGTCGAGTCGCGACGCTCCAGGTTCTCTGTTCATCCCGGTCAGTCTAAACCGCTCGCGCACAATCGAGCCATGCCACGCACGCTGATCCTCGCCTCGACATCCCGCTACCGCCGCGAACTGCTGGACCGCCTCCGCCTGCCCTACGAGGTGCATGCGCCCGGCGTGGACGAAACCCCGCTGTCCGGCGAAACCCCGCTGGCACTGTCGCAGCGCCTGGCGCTGGCCAAGGCCCATGCCGTCGCCGCCCGCTTTCCCGAGGCGGTCGTGATCGGCTCGGACCAGGTGGCCGACCTGAATGGCGAGCCGCTCGGCAAGCCGGGCGACCATGCGCGGGCCACGTTGCAACTGCAGCGCATGCGGGGGCAGACGCTGGTGTTCCAGACCGCGGTCGCCGTCGTCTGCGCTGCCACCGGCTTCAGCACACATGACGTCGCCCCGGTGCGCGTGACCCTCCGCGCGCTGGACGACGATGCCATCGAGCGCTACCTGCGCGCCGAAGAACCCTACGACTGCGCCGGCAGCGCCAAGAGCGAAGGACTGGGCATCGCACTGCTGGAAGCCATCGAGAGCGACGACCCGACGGCCCTCATCGGCCTGCCCCTGATCCGCACCTGCCGGATGCTGCGCGCTGCAGGCGTGGACCTGCTGTGAGCACGCCCGCCATCACGGACGCCGTCCGAGGCAAGCTGTACCTGGTGCCGGCACCGCTCGACTTCGGCTGCGACACGCAGGCGCCGCTGCAGGATGTGCTGCCACTCGGCACGCTGCAGGCCGCGGCACAGATCACCCACTGGGTTTGCGAGAACGCCAAGACGGCCCGCGCCTACCTCAAGCGGATCGATGCGGTGGTGCCGCTTGCCGCGCCCGTGCAGGCGCAGCACATCCAGGAACTACCGCGCGAGGTGCACAAGAAGGGCGACCACGCCGGCCAGTTCGACGCACGGCCGTTGCTGGCCGCGGCGCTCGAAGGCCACGATGTCGGCCTGCTCAGCGAGGCCGGCATGCCGGCCGTGGCCGACCCGGGCTCGTCGGTCGCGCGCGCCGCGCACGAACTCGGCATCACGGTTGTGCCGCTGACGGGGCCGGTGTCCCTGCTGCTTGCGCTGGCGGCGAGCGGCTTGAACGGCCAGAACTTTGCCTTCGTCGGGTACCTGCCGCAGGATGCCGCCGCACGCATGCAACGCATCCGCGAACTGGAGGCGCTGGCCCTGCGCAGCGGCCAGACCCAGCTCTTCATCGAGACGCCCTACCGCAACACCGCCCTGCTCCAGGCCCTGACGCAGACGCTGCAGCACAACACACGGCTTGCGGTGGCACGCGGCCTGACGCTGACGACGGCGGAGGTTCGCAGCGAAACGATCAAGGCGTGGCGCGCCCGGCCGCCCGCCGCGGACGACCGCCAGCCGGCGGTCTTCGCGATCGGGCGCTAAGTCGCCCCAGCGCCGCTTCAGCGCAGCGCCGGCACGCTGTGCAGCGCGCGCACCGAGGCATCGCCCAGGGCCGCGCCGAATTTCTTCGCCAGCTTCTCGGCGACGTTGTCGCGCCGGGTGTAGTCGATGACTTCCTCCGCCTGGAGCACTTCGCGGGCGACGAAGTCGACGTTGCCCAGTTGATCGGCCAGTCCCAGGTCGACCGCCTGCTGGCCGCTCCAGAACAGGCCACTGAACAGGCCGGGCGTGTCGGTCTTGAGGCGCTCGCCGCGCCCCTTCTTCACCACGTCGATGAACTGCGCGTGGATCTGGTTGAGCATCGCCTGCGCATGGGCGCGTTGCGCGTCGTTCATCGGGCTGAAGGGGTCGAGAAAGCCCTTGTTCTCGCCTGCGGTGAGCAGGCGGCGCTCGACGCCGAGCTTTTCCATCGTGCCGGTGAAGCCGAAGCCGTCCATCAGCACACCGATGCTGCCGACGATGCTGGCCTTGTCGACAAAAATCCTGTCGGCCGAGGCGGCGACGTAATACGCCGCCGAAGCGCAGGTTTCTCCCACCACGGCATACACGGGCTTCTTGTGTTTGGCCTTGAGGCGCACGATCTCGTCGTTCATCATGCCGGCCTGCACCGGGCTGCCGCCCGGCGAATTGATCAGCAGCACCACGGCTTTGGCGCCTTCGTCTTCAAACGCGGCGCGCAGTGCGGCATTGATGAACTCGGCGCTTGCATCGGCCCCGTCGGCGATCTCGCCCTTGAGTTCCACCACCGCGGTGTGCGGCGTGCTCACGCTGGTGGCGGTGCTGCGGTGCAT
>CALRYR010000332.1:0-5349 GCA_943372425.1 Variovorax sp. YR752
GGGCAGAGACCGACATGGTCCAGCCGATGACGGTCGGATGCGAACCACCCGGACCGGCGGGCAGCACGGCGATGGCCGTGTCCTTAAGGCGCGCGCCGCCATCCATCACGCTGCGCAGTTCGTTGGAGGACTCGAAAGCCATCGCAGCCTTGCCCTCTTTGTAGAGCGACGAGATCTGATAGAAGCTGTAGTTCACCACGCCCGGTGGGCCGTATTCCTTCAGCAGCTTCGAATACAGCGCGAGCGACGCCTGGCCTTCTTTACTGCACAGCTGCGACTTGCCGTCCTTCATGTAGCTGCCGCCCATGTTGTGCAGGAACACGCTGTAGGTGAAGGGCAGGGCGGGCTTCAGGCCGCGTGAGACGAAGGGCGTCACGCCGGGCTCGCAGCTCTTGAGCTTGGCGGCCACCCCTTCGAGCTCAGGCAAGCTCTTCGGCAACGACACGCCGCACTTCTGGAACAGATCCTTTCGGTAGTACAGGACCGGGCCCTCGACGTTCATCGGGATGCCCGTGAGCTGCTTGTCATACGTCGCGTCCTTGAGCATGCCGGCGCTCATGTCGGCGAAGTCGTAGTCCTTGGCGCTGGCCGTTTTCACCAGCTCCGACAGATCGGCGTACCAGCCGGCTTTGGCGAACTGCATGCCCTCGCGCGAGGGAAGCGACATGAACACGTCGACCTCGTCGCTGCGCGAGTTCATCACCGTGACCAAGCGCTGGCGCATCTGTTGCTCCTGGTAGGAGTCGACTTTGAGCGTCATGCCGGTCTGCTGCTCGAAGTCGCTTTTGTACTTCAGCAGTGCGTTGGCGACCGGGTTGTTGTTCGCCAGGAAAGTAACGGTCTTGCCCTGGTGCTTCTTCCAGTTGAAGTCCTGTGCAAAGGAAGGGGCGGTACATGCCGCCGCGGCGGCGAAAGCGACGACTTGAAGTGTCTTGCAGGCGATGCGTCGTGTGTTGGCGGCTTGTCTCATTTTCTTGTCTCCTGTGGCTTTTGGAAGGCCTCTGCACCGGCGCGGAAGCCATGTAACCGTTTACAAAATTATGCGAACGTGGCCTTGGGATGTCAATGCGCCGAAACCGAAGATCGAGCGCATTTCATAGGGGATTTCCCTTGAATAAGATCGCCTAGCGCTAGGTATCGCTTGCTGTAAACTGTTTCATGATGAAGCCGAAATCAGTGGGCATACGCGATGTCGCCCGGCATGTGGGCGTTTCCACGGCCTCGATTTCGCGCACCTTGAACAGTCCGGAATCTGTCAGCCCGGAGTTGCGCAAGCGCATTGATTCGGCGATTGCCGAACTGGGCTATATCCCCGACGCAGCGGCCCGTGCACTTTCGTCTAGGCGCACACGCACCATCGGCGCGATCATCCCGACCGTCGACAACGCCATGTTCGCGCGGGGCATCGAGGCCCTGCAGGCCTATCTGTCGTTGCAGGGCTATCTGCTGCTGCTGGCGACCAGCGGCTACGACCCTGAAATCGAAGCGCGTCAGGCGCAGAACATGGCCAGCCGCGGCATCGACGGCCTCATTCTGCGCGGTGACACGCACACCGATTCCCTGCGCCGTTTGCTCACGTCCCAACGCATCCCCTTCGTGAATGTGGGTGTGTATCACCCTGACAAGCCATACGCTTCAGTGGGTGGTGACAACGAGGGGGCCGCGCATCGTGCCTGCCGCTACCTCATCGAGCTGGGGCACACGCGCATCGGCATGGTGGCTGCGGTATCAAAGCACAACGATCGTGCGACGGCGCGTGTCGACGGGGTTCGCCGGGCGCTGGCCGAGAGCACCTTGGCACTGCGACCCGAGTGGTACGTCGAGGTACCGTATCACTTGGACGACGCGCGCCAGGGGGCAAGATTTTTGTTGTCGTCGCCCGAGGAGCAATGGCCTACGGCGGTGGTCTGCGGAAATGACGTGATCGCCTACGGTGTGCTGCTTGAGGCCGAACGGCGCGGACTCAAGGTGCCCGAAGATCTTTCCATCATCGGTTTCGATGACCTTGAGTGGAGCCGTCATTTGCGCCCCAGTTTGACCACGATGCATGTCCCGACGGATGAGGTTTGGACGCGAGCGGGTGAGTTCCTTGTCAACTCGCTATCCGGCCAGCCTGCAGCTCTGCATCACGAGGTCGACGTTTCGCTGGTGGTCCGAGAGTCGACGGGACGTCCGCGCCGGCTCAATCAGAGTTGACTGAGGGTCGCGCATACATCAAGTGTGCGGCTGACTTGACCCTTATCGTGAAGGAGCAAGGGCTGCCATGGCTCGGATTCACAACCTTCCCGACGCCTCAATGAAACGAGTATGAGGGCGCGCTTGAGCTAAGCGACGGATGCCCAGCGCATGCTCAGGGGCCCGCCCATGCTGCCTTTGCCTTTGCCTTGCCTTTGTCGTATCGGCGCTTATGCTCTATGCAACCAAACGGCCGAAGGTGGAGAAGAAGATGAAACCTAGTTTTGGAAAAGTCCGGCATTCAATTTCCGCCGAGAGACCAAGCCCCAGTTGGGATCAGTTGCTTGCGCGCGCCAATCATATTTGTCAGATCTTGTTGGTGCTACTTGCAATATTTGGGTATTTTTATACTGTTCGGCCCGCTTTTTCAAAAGCATTGCTGGAAGAGCAAATCGCAAAAAAGGAACTTGAACTCGATCGACTGGAAAAAGATCTGCAAGAAAACAGAAATCAAATAACCCGCGCTACTGCAGAGTTAGGGAGCGCCAAATCCGAGTTGTCCCGAAAGACCGAGGAGCTAGCGCTTGCGACCAGTCGCTTAGTTGACATACAGAAGACGGTGACTGAGGCAAGAGCACAAGTTGATCAGGCGCGCACCCAACAACAACAAACGGCGGCCGAGGCTCAAGCTTTTAGCGCAGCGACGTTCGACGGCACCCTGGGCACTTTGGCTACAAGAATTAGAGACAACTGTCGCCCTGTTCGCTATGAGACTGTGAGCTATCGGTTGGTTCAATCAAATGAAAAATTGCAAAATTCGGGTGATAAGGTCGCCATGACAGTTTCAAGCCCCAGTTTCGAAAGCCCTATCAAGCTTTCATTTTTTAATGTCAAGAGATGCATCTCGCAGCAGTTGGTTTCGGTTAAGACAATCGACGCGTTGCCTCTTGAAATGCGGGCTAGCATCAGAGTGCAAGCAAATGCAATGGGTCTAAAGCTCGAAAAAACGTACTCAAATAAGCTAAATGCTACCGAGCAATTAATCTCAACAAATCTCGGGAATTTACTGTCCAATGAAAGATACATCGTCCCAAAAGACAGCTCCTACAAACCACTTCGAGACTATTTGAATGACTTTGTCGATCAGATAACTGTCGAATTTGACTTGGCAGTTGTTGATCTTCTAAAGACTAGGAAGATCGTACACAATTAGCAGGTGGAGACCCGCGATTTGCGGGCAATGGCTCGTGCGACGTCTCCTCTTTAGCGATCCTTATTGGCTCCAGGGGGTGCAGCCATTAAGATAAGCACACATTAGGGCGTCCTGGTCGAGATATTTGAATACCTCGGAGACAAGATATTGCCAAAGCGCCGCTAGCGAAAGAGACCTCGTCGGCGGTTGCGTTCTGGTGCGATCTTTGGTCTCCTTCTGGAATCGCCGATTGCAAATGGAGGTGCTCGCCCACGATTCGAGCGCCAGCAGCTCATCGACGAATCCAGTCGTTGTCCCTGAGAGAAGAAACCCGACAACCGCCCGCAGCGGCATGGATCGAAGATCGAGACGAAAGGGCAGCTCGTCGCCAGAATGACGACCACGCACAAGAGAGCGAACATGCGAAGAGCAGAGCATTCCAGGGCAAGCCTGAGGCGGTAAGATGCAGCCTGATTGACGCTAAGGCTGAAAGTGTCGACGCCGCGCAAATCCCTACATCGTCTGCGCCAGCAAAAGATGAGCGGTTTTGACGGTAAAAGTGACGATAAAAGCCGAGTCGATTAGAGCCAAACCCTTTAACGATGCGGGTTTTGGGGCCTGTTGATGATTGAGTGGGAGTGATCCCGCAGCGGCCCCAGGTCGAACACCGGGTCACCGCCGTCGCGCGGCAACGCGGACTCCGTCAGGCCCGGCAGGCGCTGGACCGCAGGCCGTCGCGCACCATCGCTTCGAGCGCTGCGGCCGGCACCGCGGCGCTGAACCAGTAGCCCTGCATCTGGTCGCACTGGCTCGCGGCGAGCAGGGCTGCCTGGCCTTCGCTCTCGACCCCTTCGGCGAGCACTTTCATCTTGAGCTGGTGGGCCATCGTGATGATCGCGCGCGTGATGGACACGTCTTCCGCCGGTGCCGTGACGTCGGGCACCAGGGAGCGGTCGATCTTGACCACATCCACGGGCAGCCGGCGCAGGTAGCTCAGGCTCGAGTAGCCCGTGCCGAAGTCGTCGAGCGAGACCTCGACGCCCAGCGCACGCAGCGCTTGGAGGTGCTGCACCGCCCGGTTGAAGTTCGCGATCAGCATGCTCTCGGTGACCTCCACGCCGAACATACGCGGGTCGAGGCCGGCCGCGGCAAGCAGGCTTTCGATGCGCCGGGCCAGGTCCGGTTGCAGCAATTGGCGCGCCGACAGGTTGACCGCCATGCGCAGCGGCGGCAACCCGGCACGCTGCCAGTCCGCGGCCTGATCGATGGCGCGGCGCAGCACCCATTCACCGATGGCGACGATCAGGCCGGTCTCTTCTGCAATCGGAATGAAGCGATCTGGTGCGATGCGGCCCAGGGTCGGATGCTGCCAGCGCAGCAGGGCCTCGACACCCACGATGCGGCCATGCGTGAGATCGACCTGCGGCTGGTAGTGCAGATCGAGCTGCTCGTCGCGCAGCGCATGGCGCAGCGCGGTCTCCAGGGCCAGCCGTTCAGGGTCGTCGTCGTGCGGCGCACCTGTGTAGACGCTGGCCTGGTTGCGCCCGGCCAGCTTGGCCTGGTGCAGCGCGGCATTGGCGCGGCGCAGCAGGGTGTCGGCGTGGTCGCCGTCGGTGGGCGCCGTGGCGATGCCGATGCTGCAGGTGAGGTAGACGTCGTGCCCCTCGATCGACATCGGACGGGCGATCGCGTCGAGGAGCGCCTGCACCGTGTGCAGCACTGGTGCCGAAGGCGCCGGCATCACGATCACGAACTCGTCGCCGCCGCGGCGCGCCACCAGATCGGTGCTGCGCACGGTGGCGACGATGCGCTGTGCGACTTCGCGCAGCGCCGCGTCGCCGATGTGCGGGCCCAGGCCGTCGTTGATGCGCTTGAAGCGATCGAGCTCCAGCACCAGTACCGTGGTCTGGGTGCTGGTCTGCAAGGTCGCGCCCAGCCGCTCGAAGAGCAGGCCACGGTTCGGCAGCCCGGTCAGTTCATCG
>CALRYR010000333.1:0-5345 GCA_943372425.1 Variovorax sp. YR752
CAACGACGTGCTCGGCGGACAGATCCCCATGATGTTCCACAACCTTCCTGCCGTCGTTTCTTTTCGGCAGGCCGGGAAAGTCCGCGTGCTGGCGGTGGCCGATACGAAGCGCTCGCCCGTCCTGCCGGACGTGCCCACCATGGCGGAGGCAGGCGCCCCCAGCGTCGTGTCCATCGTGTGGAACGGCCTGCTCGTCAGGCGCGGCACGCCCGACGCGATCGTGAAGCGGCTGAACGGCGAGCTGCGCACTGTCCTCGAGTCCACGGACTTTCGCAAGCCCCTGGAGGCGCAGGGCTACGAAGTGTTGTCCTCCACCCCCGCCGAGTTCGAGAACCTTCTCAAAAAAGACCTTGCCGCTATGGCGGTGACGATCAAGCAAGCTGACATCCAACTGGATTGAGCTCCTTCGGCAAGTCACTTATCAACGCAAAACCGACAATGACCACTCCCCCGCGCAAAACCCTCGAAGAACTCCGCAGCCAGCGCTGGTTCGCCAGTGACGACATCCGCGGCTTCGCACATCGCCAACGCATGCAGCAGCAAGGCTTGGTCCGCGAGGAATTCATGGGTCGACCGGTCATCGGCATCATCAACACCTGGAGCGAACTCTCGCCGTGCCACGCGCACCTCCGTGAACGCGCAGCAGCTGTCAAGCGTGGTGTGTTGCAGGCAGGCGGCTACCCCTTCGAGTTGCCTGCCATGAGCCTTGGCGAGGTCTTGGTCAAACCGACCACCATGATCTACCGCAACTTCCTTGCAATGGAAGCCGAGGAACTGCTGCGCAGCCTGCCGTTGGACGGCGCCGTCTTGATGGGCGGATGCGATAAGACGACCCCCGGCCTCGTCATGGGCGCCTTGTCGATGGACATTCCTGCGATCTTTTGTCCGGCCGGGCCGATGCTCAACGATCGCTACAAGGGGCTCACGGTTGGCGCCGGTACGCACACCAAGAAGTACTGGGAAGAGTACGTGATGGGCAACATCGACCAGCCGGAGTGGATAGCGCTGGAAGCAAAGATGACCCGCGCACCGGGGACTTGCAACACCATGGGCACGGCCAGCACCATGACCTCCATCGTGGAAGCGATGGGCTTGACCTTCCCCGGCGCAACAAGCGTCCCGGCCATGGATTCGGGACACACGCGCATGGCATGGGCATGCGGTCAGCGAGCGGTCGAGATGGTGTGGGAGGATCTGCGTCCCTCGCGCATCGTGACCCGGGCCTCGCTGCTCAATGGTGTTGCTGCTTACATGGCCCTGGGTGGCTCGACCAACGCCGCAGTCCACCTTCCTGCAATCGCAGGCCGTGCCGGCATCGAGTTGACCTTGGACGATCTGGATCAAATTGCACGACGCGTGCCCGTCCTGGCCAACATATTCCCGTCCGGCAATCGCCTGATGGAGGACTTCTTCTACGCTGGCGGTCTTCCGGCGCTGCTGAACAAGATCAGCGCGCAGTTGGATCTGTCCGCTCTCACCGTGACGGGCCGCACCCTCGGCGAGAACATTGCTGGACGCCTCTGCACCGACGACGACGTCATCCGCGATCCGGACGCGCCGCTGATTGCGGCAGACGCCGCTTGCCCCGAAGCTGGCATGGCTCTCGCCGTGGTCCGCGGCAACCTGTGTCCCGACGGCGCCGTGATCAAGCCATCTGCCGCTTCGCCGCATCTGTTGCGTCATACAGGTCGCGCCCTGGTGTTCGACTCCAACGCGCAGATGCTCGCGGCGATCAACGATCCCGACCTCGATGTCGACGAGAACACGGTGCTTGTGCTTCGCAACGGTGGTCCGGTGGGGGCGCCGGGCATGCCCGAATGGGGCAACTTGCCCATCCCCAAAAAGCTTCTCAAGCGCGGCGTCCGCGACATGCTGCGTATCTCCGACTCGCGTATGAGCGGCACCCACTACGGCACCTGCGTCCTGCACGTCGCACCGGAATCCGCTGTGGGTGGCCCACTCGCGCTGTTGAGGACAGGCGACCTGGTGTCGCTCGACATCGGCGAGCGGCGATTGGACATGCAGGTCTCCGACGATGAGCTCGCAGCGCGACGCTCAGCCTGGGTGGCGCCGCCGAAAGCCTACGCGCGTGGCTATGCACGCATCTACCAGCAGGAAGTCACCCAGGCCAACAAAGGCTGCGATTTCGATGTGCTGACCGGCAATGCACCCACCGCAGAACCTTCGATCTATTGACGCGCACCGCCCCTTCATTCATTTACCAGCAAAGACACCATGCCTCAAACGCTCGACCTGCTCTCCAATCCCTTCCGCGCACGCCTGCAGCAACCCGGAACGCCACTCGGCACGTGGCTGATGTCTGGAACTCCGAGCACTGCCGAGGCCATGGGCCGCGCCGGCTTCGACTGGCTGCTCGTCGACCAGGAGCACGTACCGCTCGATGAACGCGACACGTTGCATGTTCTCCAGGCTATCGCTGGCACCCGTGCCGCGCCGGTTGTGCGGCTCGCAGCCAACGACATGGTGCTCTTCAAACGTGCCCTCGACATGGGGGCCCAGACCGTGATGGTTCCGTTCGTTGACTCGCCGGAGCAGGCGCGGCGCGCCATCTCTTACGCCAAGTACCCGCCCCAAGGCCAACGCGGCTTCGCCGCGGTGTTCAGGGCAAGTGGCTACGGCACGGTCAAAGACTACGGCAAGCGCGCGAATGATTCAGTGTTCACGATCATTCAACTGGAAACGCCAACAGCTGTGAAGTCTCTGGAAGAGATCGCAGCCGTCGAAGGCGTTGATGCACTGTTTCTCGGGCCCGGAGATCTCTCCGCGAACATGGGCCATATCGGCAATATCCTTCACCCTGAAGTGCAAGCTGTCATCGCCGACGTCGCGACCCGCTGCCGAAGGATCGGCATTCCGTGCGGCATCGTTGGACCCACCCCGGAGATCGTCTCCGGCTTCGTCAAGATGGGCTATTCCTTCGTCGCCGTTGCCTCGGACATGGGAATGATGATGCGCCAAGCCACAGCCTTCATCGACGCCATTCGACCGAGCCTCGCACAAGGCTTCGAGAGCGCGGTGTACTGACCGGATGTCGCCCGGTTCCGAAATCTCAACAATAAAGGAGTCAAACCTGATGTTCTCGCGACTTGTATTCGCAGCTGCTGCCTCGTCCTTGATGTTCTCGGCCAGCGTTCATTCCCAGCCCGCATATCCCGCCCGCCCGATCACTTTGATCGTTCCCTTCGGACCTGGCGGCACTTCGGACATCATGGCGCGCTTTCTCCAGCAACCCTTGACAGACGTGCTCGGCGTGCCTGTCGTCATCGACAACAAGGCAGGTGCAGGAGGCGCCATCGGAATGACGGCGCTCACAAATGCGCAAGCCGACGGCTACACGATCGGGTTGTCGGTCATTGGCCCGGAAATGCTGCAACCGGCGCTTCGCAAGACCGGGTACACACCGGACAGCTTTGACCATATCTGCGGAACGTACGACGTGCCGCTGATGGTGATGGTCAAGCCCGACTCCAAGCTCAAGACACTCTCCGAGGTGGTGACCGCCGCCAAGTCTCAACCGGGTCAACTCACCTACGGCTCTTCCGGCACCGGCACGGTGTTGCATCTGTCCATGGCGATGCTGCTGGATCAAGCCAAGGCAGAAGGTCTGCATGTTCCCTATAAGAGTTCCGGCGAGATGGTGACTGGGCTGTTGGGACAGCAGATCGCGTTGTTTACCGAGACACCAACGATCGCGACGCAATACAAGCTGCGCGGCTTGGCAGTGCTCGCAAAGGATCGCCTGCCAGCCTATCCGGACGTACCCACGGCTGCAGAGGCGGGCTTCCCACTGCGCGCCTCAGTCTGGGGTGGATTGATCGCCCCCAAGGGACTTCCGGCACCAGTTCGCCAGAAGCTCGAGGCAGCTTGTGAAAAGGCAGCCAACTCTGACGCATACAAGCAGAAGGCGGATCGAGCCAATACGCCGCTCGTCTACCGTGACGGCAAGGCTTTCGGTGCATTCGTGAAGTCCGAGCAAGCGAGCTACACAAACCTGATCACGACCCTCGGTCTGGCGGAAAAGCAATGATCTGGATGCGCTGAAAAGTGACGAACTTGGCCGCGGAAGGAAGCCTCTCACTGATCGTCTTCATGGCTTGCGTGGCGTGCGCGACGTATGCGCAAAATCTGACCGGCTTCGCTTTCGGGCTCATCCTCCTCGGGCTGACCGCCACGCTTCATGTCTCTGCGGTCGCCGACACCGCCAACGCAGCCATGGTGCTAACACTGGTCAACGCGTGGGCTTCTTTCCGCGGTCAACCAGAGACACCGCCATGGAGGCTCATGCGACCGGCATTGGCAACCAGCTTTTTCGGCGTTGCCGTCGGTGTCGCCTTGCTGGGCTGGCTCAGCAGCGGCGCCGTGAACTATTTGCGCGGTCTACTCGGTGTATCCATTCTCGGATGTGCCACCCTGCTTTTCCTGCAGACGCGTCCGCGCAGCTCTTTGTCGCCGCCACGGTCCTTCGCATTCGTCGGCGTTCTCTCCGGCCTGCTCGGCGGTCTCTTCGCGAGCTCAGGGCCTCCGCTTGTCTTCCACATGTATCGGCAGCCGTTGCAGCGCGACCAAATCCGCCTCGCGCTGCTGCTCGTGTTCGCATTCAACGCATTTGTCCGGTTGCTCCTCGTGCTCTTCAGCGGGCAGTTCAGCGGCCAGGCGCTGCTGCTTTCTGCCTGCGCCGTTCCGGTCGTCTATGGTGTGACCAGGCTGCAACTTCGACATCGATCGGCGCTCGAGCCAGCGACGTTAAGGCGCATCGTCGCTTTCCTGCTTCTAATATCAGGAAGCACCTTGTTGATCTCCGCGTTCGGTCACCTCGCCTGAGGCATTTCAGCTATGACCAGCGGCGATGAGCCCGAGCAACCTTCAATTTCATAGTTAGACGAAAGACGCCTCATGACCACTTCCTACCCCGCCACCCAGCTGCTCATCGCCAATGAATGGGTCGATGCCAAGAGCGGCAAGACGCTCGACGTTCGCAACCCCGCCACCGGCCAGGTGATCGGCCAGGTCGCCCACGCCGGCATTGCCGACCTTGACCGCGCGCTGGCCGCGGCGCAGAAGGGCTTCGAAGCCTGGCGCGACGTGCCGGCCAACGAACGCGCCGCGATCATGCGCCGCGCTGCCGGCCTGATCCGCGAACGCGCCGACCAGATCGCCCCGCTGCTCACGCAGGAACAGGGCAAGCCACTGGCCGAAGCCCGCGTCGAAACGCTGGCCGCGGCAGACATCATCGAATGGTTCGCCGACGAAGGCCGCCGCGTGTACGGCCGCATCGTGCCCTCGCGCAACCTGGCTGCACAGCAACTGGTGATGAAGGAGCCGGT
>CALRYR010000334.1:0-5344 GCA_943372425.1 Variovorax sp. YR752
AAGCGGCAGGGCCTCGGCCCGGTCTGGCAGGCGATCGCCCAGGCCCACAAATCGGCCACTCGCAAGATGTCGACGCCGGTGCTCACCCGCCTGCTGCTGGAGGCGGTGCAATTCCAGTCGCCGCAGCGCGCCGGCATGTTCCGCCCGAAACTGCGTTATGCGCACCAGGGCGGCATGAACCCACCGGTGATCGTGATTCACGGCAATTCGCTGGAGCACGTGACCGAGGCGTACAAGCGCTTTCTCGAAGGGCGTTTTCGCAAGGAATTCGATCTGGTCGGGACGCCGCTGCGCATCGAATTCAAGTCTTCGCACAATCCGTACGCAGACAAGTAAAGCCAATCGCCACTTGAAGAGGCGCCGATGAGCCCGGCGGAAACCCAAAGTTCCCTTACCCAAGAGACGTTATTTTTTCAAGGCCATTGGGCGCCGCGCTGCAGCGGGGAAACCCTGTGTTAAGGTTCTCGGTCCTCTAACTCTTCCTTGAACACGGAGAATATCGTGAGCAACAAAGGGCAACTTTTGCAAGACCCGTTCCTGAACACTTTGCGTCGGGAGCATGTGCCGGTTTCCATTTATCTGGTGAACGGCATCAAGCTTCAGGGTCAGATCGAATCTTTCGATCAATATGTCGTGCTGCTGCGGAACACTGTGACGCAGATGGTCTACAAGCACGCCATTTCCACCATCGTGCCCGGGCGCGCGGTCAACTTCTCGGCTGCCGAGAGCGACGACGCTGCTGCCTGATCGGCACCCCGCGCGGCAGGCCTGCCTGCCGCGCCTTTTTCCGCCAACCCCCATTCCGCTTGTCTGAAGACATCCCCCGCCAGGATGGCGCCGTCGTTCTCGTCGGTGTCGATTTCGGGCTGCCCCATTTCGACAGCGCCCTCGAAGAACTCGGTTTGCTCGCGCAGACCGCCGGCCTGACGCCGGTCGAGCGCCTGGTGTGCAAACGCAAGGCGCCCGACGCGGCGCTGTTCGTCGGCAGCGGCAAGGCCGACGAGATCCGCGAACTGGCCGAGCTGCACCGTGCCAGCGAGGTCATCTTCGACCAGGCCCTGAGCCCGGCGCAGCAGCGCAACCTCGAGCGCACGCTGGGCTGCGCCGTCTACGACCGCACCTTCCTCATCCTGGAGATCTTCGCCCAGCGTGCGCGTTCGCACGAAGGCAAGCTGCAGGTCGAGTTGGCGCGTCTGCAATACCTCAGCACCCGCCTCGTGCGCCGCTGGTCCCACCTGGAGCGCCAGACCGGCGGCGCCGGTGTGCGCGGCGGCCCGGGCGAGAAGCAGATCGAACTCGACCGCCGGATGATCGACGAGTCGATCAAACGCACCCGGGAGCGTCTGGCCAAGGTGCAGAAACAGCGCAGCACGCAGCGGCGCCAGCGCGAGCGCCGCGACACTTTCAACATCTCGCTGGTCGGCTATACCAATGCCGGCAAGTCGTCGATCTTCAATGCGATGGTCAAGGCCCGCGCCTATGCGGCCGACCAGCTCTTCGCCACGCTGGACACGACGACGCGGAACCTCTATTTGGGCGATGCCCGGCGCCAGGTGTCGATCTCCGACACCGTCGGCTTCATCCGCGACCTGCCGCACGGCCTGGTCGACGCCTTCAAGGCCACGCTGCAGGAGGCGGTCGATGCCGACCTGCTGCTGCACGTGGTGGATGCGTCTAACCCGCACCACCCCGAGCAATTGGCCGAGGTGCAGCGGGTGCTGCGCGAGATCGGTGCCGACGGAATTCCGCAATTGCTCGTCTTCAACAAGCTCGACGCTCTTGAAAGCGCGCAGCAACCCCTGCAGATGCAGGACGAGATGGACGTCGACGGCGTGCAGGTTTCCCGCTTGTTCGTGAGTGCGCACAGCGGCGCCGGGTTGCCTGCACTGCGCAGCGAATTGGCGCGCCGCTCCGGTTCGGTCCCCGCGGGCATGTCCTTGGAGGCCGGGGCTGAATTGCACGATGCACCCGGCTGATTGGGCACAATCCCTCCACTGACGAGAGAACCGAACAGAATGAATGCAAAGCCAGTGTGGAGACGTTTTCAGGGCATGTTCAACCTGAACGACGGCCGATGGGGACGGGGCGACGAGCCCGCGTCGAACAACGACCGCCCGACAGGAAACCGCCCAGACGCCGATCCGCCGCCTTCGGGCAACAACAACCAACGCCCGCGAGGCCAAGGCCCCAACCAGGGCCCCCCGGACCTCGATGAACTCTGGCGCGACTTCAACCGCAAGCTCGGCGGCCTCTTCGGTGGCGGCAAGGGCGGCGGCAACCGTCCGCCCAGCGGTGGCAACGGCGGCGGCTTCAAGCCCGACATGAAGAACGCCGGCTATGGCCTGGGCCTGATCGTCGGCGTGGCCGTGCTGATCTGGCTGGGTACCGGCTTCTTCATCGTGAACGAAGGCCAGCAGGCCGTCATCACGCAGTTCGGCCGTTACAAGACGACCGTCGGCGCCGGCTTCAACTGGCGCCTGCCGTACCCGATCCAGCGCCACGAGGTGGTGGTGGTCACGCAGATTCGTTCGACCGACGTGGGTCGCGACAGCATCGTGCGCTCCACCGGCCTGCGCGAATCGGCCATGCTGACCGAAGACGAGAACATCGTCGAGATCAAGTTCGCTGTGCAGTACCGCCTGAGCGATGCTCGTGCGTACCTCTACGAGAGCAAGGCACCAGCCGACACCGTGGTGCAGGTCGCCGAGACGGCTGTGCGCGAAGTGGTCGGCAAGATGAAGATGGATGCGGCGCTTGCCGAGGAGCGCGATCAGATCGCACCGCGCGTGCGCACGCTGATGCAGACCATCCTCGACCGCTACAAGGTCGGCGTCGAAGTCGTGAACATCAACCTGCAGCAGGGTGGCGTGCGTCCGCCCGAGCAGGTGCAGGCGGCGTTCGACGACGTGCTCAAGGCCGGCCAGGAACGCGAGCGCGCCAAGAACGAGGCGCAGGCCTATGCCAACGACGTGGTGCCACGCGCCACGGGTACGGCATCCCGCCTGAAGGAAGAGTCCGAAGCCTACAAGGCGCGCATCGTGGCGCAGGCCCAGGGTGATGCCGGCCGCTTCGCCGCCGTGCTGGCCGAATACCAGAAGGCGCCGCAGGTGACGCGCGACCGCATGTACACCGACGCCATGCAGCAGATCTACACCAACACCACCAAGGTGCTGGTCGATTCGAAGCAGGGCTCGAACCTGCTGTATCTGCCGCTCGACAAGCTGATGCAGGGCACAGGTGCCAGCACGGCCGGCGCGCCGGTCGATGGTGCCAGCCCGAACGTGGCAGGCACCGCGCCGGCGCAGTCTTCGGTGATCCCGGTGGCACCGACCAGCAACGACGCGCGGCTGCGCGACGGCCGCTCACGCGATCGCGACGCACGTTGAGGCGGAGAACAAGAACATGAACAGAATCGGATTCATCGCATCGACGATCCTGGTGGCGCTCGCGCTGCTGAGCTCGACGCTCTTCGTGGTCGACCAGCGCCAGTTCGGCGTGGTCTACCAGCTCGGCCAGATCAAGAGCGTGATCACCGAGCCCGGCCTCAACTTCAAGATGCCGCCGCCCTTCCAGAACGTCTCGTACATCGACAAGCGTTTGCTGACGCTGTCGAGTCTCGAAACTGAACCCATGCTGACGGCAGAGAAGCAGCGTGTGGTGATCGACTGGTACGTGCGCTGGCGCGTGACCAACCCGTCGGAGTACATCCGCAACGTCGGCCTTGACGAGAACGCCGGTGCCGTGCAGCTCAACCGCGTGGTGCGCAACGCCTTTCAGGAGAACGTCAACAAGCGCACCGTGCGCGACCTGATCTCCGTGCGGCGCGAGGCCCTGATGGCCGACGTGCAGCGCGAGGTGCTGGCCGTGGTGAAGGGCGCCAAGCCCTGGGGCGTCGACATCGTCGACGTGCGCATCACCCGCGTCGACTACGTGGAAGCGATCACCGAGTCGGTCTATCGCCGCATGGAGGCCGAGCGCAAGCGCGTGGCCAACGAACTGCGTTCCACCGGCTTCGCCGAAGGCGAGAAGATCCGAGCCGACGCCGATCGCCAGCGCGAAGTGACCGTGGCCAACGCCTACCGCGACGCCCAGAAGATCAAGGGCGAGGGCGATGCCCAGGCCGCCGCTGCCTACAGCGATGCCTTCGGCCGCGACCCGCAGTTCGCGCAGTTCTACCGCAGCCTCGATGCCTACAAGCAGAGCTTCAACAAGAAGAGCGATGTGCTGGTGGTCGACCCCGCATCGTCCGACTTCTTCCGCGCTCTGCGCGGTCCCGGCAGCCCGACGCCCCAGCGCTGAGCGCTTTCATGAGCGCTGACGCCCTCTGGAGCGCGTTGGCGCTCGTGCTGGTGATCGAAGGGCTGCTGCCCTTCGTGTCGCCGGGCGGTTGGCGCCGCGGCTTCGGCCAGCTGATGCAGCTGCGCGATGGCCAGCTGCGCTTCTTCGGCCTGTGCAGCATCCTCGCCGGCCTGTTGCTGCTCTGGACCCTGAACTGAGCGCTTTTCTTGCGGGTCGGTCCGGCCGCGGGTTTCATGTCCGCGCCCGGTAGAATCCCGGTTTAACCACGCCCCCGATCCTCATGTCCGCCTGGGTCCTCCCGGATCACATTGCCGATGTGCTGCCTTCCGAGGCGCGCCACATCGAAGAACTTCGACGCGAACTGCTCGACACCGCCCGTGGCTATGGCTACGAGCTGGTGATGCCGCCGCTTCTCGAACACCTCGAATCCCTGCTGTCCGGCACCGGCGAGGCGCTCGACCTTCAGACCTTCAAGCTGGTCGATCAGCTGTCGGGCCGCACGATGGGGTTGCGTGCCGACACGACGCCGCAGGTCGCGCGCATCGATGCCCACTTGCTGAATCGCCGGGGCGTCACGCGGCTTTGCTACTGCGGCCCGGTCGTGCACACCCGGCCCGACCGCCCGCACGCCACGCGCGAGCCGCTGCAGCTCGGCGCCGAGATCTACGGCCACGCCGGGCTCGAGGCCGACACCGAGGTGCTGCTGCTGGCGCTGGATTGCCTGCACGCAGCCGGTTTGCCCTCCGGCGTGATCGTCGACATGGCCGATGCCCGCATCGTGCGCTCGCTGTTCGCCGGCGTCATGGTGGACGCCGCGGTCATTGCCCGCGTGCACACCGCACTGGCCGCCAAGGATGCGAGCGAACTGCGCGCGCTGACGCGCGACTTTCCCGCGGCATCGCGCGAAGGCCTGCTGGCGCTGGTGCAGCTCTATGGCGATGCGGCCGTGCTCGACGAGGCCGCGAAAGCGCTGCCCGCCACGGCCGCCGTCCGCGACGCCCTGCACGATTTGAAGCAACTCGCCGCGCGCCTCGATGGCGCCACG
>CALRYR010000335.1:0-5338 GCA_943372425.1 Variovorax sp. YR752
GGTCGGTCGGGCCATCGCACAAAGCGTCGGCCTGCAGTTGAAGACCTCGGTCACCGTCGACAACAGGACGGGTGCCGCCGGCGCCATCGCCGCGCAGTACGTCAAACGCGCAGCGCCGGACGGCTACACCTTGCTCATGGCGCCGACCACGTCGTATGTGATGTCCGAGAAGATGGTCGGGCCGGAAGTCTCGGGCTTCGAGATTGCGAAGGACTTCAAGCCGGTCGCCACCATCGGCGAACTGCCGCTGGTGATGCTCGTGTCCAAGCAGAGCGGCATCACGGGCTATGCAGACCTCAGCGCCGCGGCTCGCAAGAACCCGGGCAAGCTCGCTTACGGCTCGTCAGGCAACGGGTCGACGGAGCACATCGTCACCGAGTGGTTCAAGCAGCAGGCCGGCGTCGACCTGCTGCATGTGCCGTACCGGGGTTCCGCGCCCGCGATGGCGGACCTGTTCTCGGACCAGATCCAGATCATGGTGACCACGTCGCCCACTGCGCTGACCAATCTCGCCAGCGGCCGCGCGCATGCGGTGGGCGTCGCCAGCGCCCAGCGGCTGGCCGTGCTGCCCGACGTGCCCACCTTCGCGGAGCAGGGTCTGCCGCAGTTCGTCGCGTCGTCCGTCTACGCCATTCTCGCGCCGAAGGACACGCCCGACGCCATCGTCGTGCAGTTGAACAAGGCGCTCAACGACGCACTCAACGACGAAGCGACCCAACGCCGATTCGCGCAACTCGGCGTGCAGATCGTGCACACCACCCCGGCGCAGTCGCGCGAGCTGCTGCTGAACGAATCGACGAAATGGGAGCGCGTCGTGCAGCCCATCAAGGCGGCCAACCGCTGACCATTCCCATGAACGAGAGACAAGCCATGACCGAACCGACCGCCACGCCACCCTGCATCACCCTCCGCGTCGACGGGGCCACCGCCCTGATCACGATGGACCGGCCGGAGGCCATGAACGCCTTCAACGCCGAGCAGCGCAAGCTGTTCCGCGCGGCCTTGCTCGAGGCGGATGCCAACGAGGCCGTGCGCGTCATCGTCATCACTGGCCGCGGCAAGGCCTTCTGCGCCGGGCAGGACCAGTACGAAAGCGCCGCCATGGACGCGGCCGGCTCGGCCGCGCGCATCGAGAGCTACCTCGACCTGTACCGCATCTTTCGCGCACTCAAGAAGCCGGTCATCGCCCGCATCAATGGCGTCGCGGCCGGCGCCGGGCTGCAGATCGCGCTGCTGTCGGACCTGCGCATCGCATCGACCCAGGCGCGCTTCGGCATGACCGAGTTCAAGGTCGGCTCCGCCGCCATCGTCGGCAGCGCGCTGCTCTGGCCCATCATCGGCGAGGCTGCCACGAAGCGCCTGGTGCTGCTGGCCGAAATCGCGTCGGCCGAGCAGTCGCTTGCCTTGGGGCTGGTGCACGAAGTGGTCGAGGACGATGCGCTGGACACGCGCGTGGCCGAATGCTGCGCGTTGATGGCCGGCTGGTCGGAGACGTCCGTCGCCATCACGAAAGGGTGGTGGAAGGAAATGGGCGACGAGTTGTTCGAGAAGGCGTGCGACGCGGCCCGTCAGGGGCATGCGACCAACTTCGCGTCGGGGGCTTACTCGGCGGGGGCGAAGAAGTTCACGTCGCGGAAGCGCGAGGGGGGCTGACGTTTCAGAAGCCCAAGCCTCGCCAAACGCAGCGACCGGTTGCTGAAGACTGGCACGTGCGCACCCGCACCGGCCGCAGCACGTGGGCGACCGTCAAGCCTCGAGTTCACGGAGGCATTGCAAGGCCATGTTCATCGCAGCGCTGCGCGAGGCGTCGCGGCGCCAATACATCATGACGGGCGGGGCAGCGCTGAAACGGATGGGCAGCCGCTTCAGGGCACCCATCCGCTCGTACTGCGCGATGGAACGCTGCGAGGCAATGGTCACCATATCGCTGGCAGTCAGCATGGAGAAGCTGGCGAACACGGAATTGGACTGCAAGGCATCGGCCGGCAGGCTACGGTTGGCCAGGCGAAGCTCTTCGTTGAGCAGGGTTCGCACGGGGGTGTCGGGGCTGAAGACCACCCAGCGGTAGCGGTAGAGATCGTCCCAGTCCATGGATTTGAGACGGTGCAGCGGGTGGCCCTTGCGCGCCACGAAGTGCAGGGGCTCGTCATAGAGCTCCTCCGATTCAACCTGCGGCGTCAGGTACTGCGGCTGGTAGCGGCCCACGGCAACATCGAGTTCACGCCGCCCCAGCATCTCCATCAGCCGGTCCATCGTGCCCTCGACGATGTCCACGCGTGCGCGCGGCATGGCCTGCAGCAGCGCCAGCACGGCGGCCGGCACCGTGGAGGCAATGGTCGCCCCCGATCCGCCGATGGCCACGTAGCCGGTGCTGCCCGCGAGCAGTAGCGCGATCTCGTCGCGCGCGCGGTCCAGGTCGATGCCGATGCGCCGGGCGTGGTCCAACAGCACGGCGCAATAGTGCGTGGGCCGAAGGCCCCGCGCATGCCGCTCGAACAGCACCACGCCGATGTCAGTCTCCAGGTCCTTGAGCCATTTGGACAGCGCGGGCTGGCTCATGTGCAGCAGCGTGGCCGAACGGCTCACGTTCTGTGTCTCGGCCAGGCTGACCAGCAACTGCAGGTGGCGCAGGCGAATGCGTTGGGTCCAATCCATCAGGTATGCATTTTCTTGTATGGCTAAGCCATTTTATTCATTGGATTGTCGATGGCTTGCCGCCAATACTCGACGGCTGAACCAAAACCAGGAGACACGATTCATGAAGGTGGCGCAGCACTACGTCGACGGGGCCTGGGTGCCCGCGCGGGGCGCGGTAGGGGTCACGCTGAACCCCGCCACAGGCGAGCCGGCCGGGGAGTTCATGGAAGGCAACGCTGCCGATGCGAAGGCCGCCATCGCCGCAGCGACGCGGGCATTCCATGCCACGGGCTGGAAGCACGATGCCCGGCTGCACTCCGAGGTGCTGCTGGCCGCTGCCGGACGGCTCGAGGAGCGACGGGAGCAGGTGGCACACCTGCTGGTCGCGCAGAACGGCAAGCTCCTGCGCGAAGCCCTGGGCGAGGTAGGCGCCGCCATTTCCGAACTGCGCTACTACGCGGGCTTGGCGCGCAACCTGTTCGGGCGCGTGATGGAAATCGAACCCGGCTGCTTCAGCGCATTGCACCGCGAAGCGGCCGGCGTGGCCGTGATCATCGTGCCGTGGAATGCCCCGGTGACCCTGCTCGTGCGCTCGCTCGGGCCGGCGCTGGCAGCCGGGTGCACCGTGGTCGTGAAGCCCGCGCACCAGACCGCGCTGGTGAGCAACATGGTGCTGGAGACCGTGCTGGCCGATCCGCGTGTTCCGGCCGGCGTGGTCAACACCGTCAGCGAGTCCGGCTCAGAGGTGGCGTGCGCGCTTTGCGAATCGCCCGAGGTCGCGGTCATCAGTTTCACCGGCTCCACCAGCGTCGGCAAAGCCATCGCACGGGCCACGGCCGGCAACCTGACCCGGCTGTCGCTGGAACTCGGCGGCAAGGCCGCGGGTGTGGTCTTTGCCGACTGCGAGCTCGCATCCACGGTGCGCGGCGTGCTGGCCGGCGGACTGATCTTGTCGGGCCAGCAGTGCACGGCGCTGGCCCGCGTGTTGGTGCAGGACGCGCTGTACGACCGCTTCGTGGCCGAACTGTCCGAGGCCATGCGAAGGGTGAAGCCCGGTCCGGGCATGGACCCCGCATCCGGCATGGGCCCGCTGATCGACGTAGCCAATCGCGAACGGATCCGTGCACTTGTGGAGGGGGCAGGGGATGTATCCGGCAAGGTGCTGGTGCATGGCGAGGTGCCTGGCGGCGAGTTGGCCCGGGGCGCATTCATCGCCCCCAGCCTGATTGCGGTCGAGGACCTTGCCAGTCCGCTGGTGCAGAACGAATTGTTCGGTCCGGTCATGGTGATCGAGCGCTTCTCGCACGAAGACGACGCCGTGCTGCGGGCCAATGCCACGCGCTATGGCCTGGCGGCCAGCGTCTGGTCTGGCGACGCGAGCAAGGCCCGGCGCATCGCGGGCCGGCTTCGCGCGGGCAGCGTGTGGACCAACGCGCACAACAAGCTCTTCGCCGAGATCGAGACGGGCGGCGAGCGCGACAGCGGCTACGGCCGGCTTCACGGCGTCGAAGGCATGAACGATTTCCTCGTGACCAAACACGTCTATCAGAGCAACCTGGCGTGATCGCCAAGCAGAAAGCGATTCGATGAACTCTTCCCAACCCATCGGGCAGGCCCATGTCCTGAACACCGTGCGCGATACCTTCTATCAATTCCTGCGCGATGTGGGCTGCTCCAAGATCTTCGGCAACCCGGGCTCCACCGAACTGCCGATGGTGCGCAACTTTCCCGATGGCTTCGACTACGTGCTGGGTCTGCAGGAAGCCTGTGTTGTCGGCATGGCAGACGGCTACGCCCAGGCCACCGGCAACGCCGCCTTCGTGAACCTGCACTCGGCGGCGGGCGTGGGCAATGCCATGGGCAACATCTATACGGCGTTCAAGAACCAGACGCCGCTGGTCATCATCGCGGGCCAGCAATCGCGCTCGATTCAGCCATTCGATCCTTACCTGAACTCGCGGCGCGCGGCCGAACTGCCGCAGCCCTATGTGAAGTGGAGCACCGAGCCCGCACGCGCCGAGGATGTCCCCCTGGCCATCCGCCGGGCCTACCATGTGGCCATGCAGCAACCGCGCGGGCCGGTGCTGGTCTCGGTGCCTGCGGACGACTGGGACCGCAGCTGCCAGCCGCTGATGGCTGCCCAGGTCAGCAGGGCGGTGGCGCCCGATCCGGTGCAGATCGACCAGTTGCGTGCGCTCATCGGCAGGAGCCGGCGCATCGCGCTGGTGGTCGGCGCAGCCATCGACCGGGAGGGCGCCTGGCCCGAGGCAGTCGGCCTTGCCGAGGCCTGCCAGGCTGCCGTCTTTGCCGCGCCGATGGCGTCGCGCGCCTCGTTTCCCGAGACGCATCCCGCTTTTCAGGGCTTCCTGCCGGCCTCGTCCGCGGCCATTCGCGCGCAGTTGGATGGCCATGATCTGGTGCTGGTGGTCGGCGGACCGGCGTTCACCTACCACGTCGAGCGCGATACCGAGGGGCCCCACCTGCCCGAGGGTGCCACGCTGGCGGTGCTGACCGACGATGCCGAAGCCACCGCGTCCGTGCCACAGGGCCTGGCGGTGCAGGGCAGCGTGCGCCTGGGACTGCAGGCCCTGCTGCAGGGACTGGGCGAGCGGATGGCAACCGACCTGCCACGCCGGCCCGCGCCCGCGCCTGCCGAGGGGACGAGCCCCATCAGCGTGGCGTACGTGTTGCAGACCCTGTC
>CALRYR010000336.1:0-5328 GCA_943372425.1 Variovorax sp. YR752
GGCACCGCACGCGCCACCCAGCGCTGGCCCTGGGCCTGCCACTGCAGCATCGTCTCGGCCGCAGGCAGCTTGGTGAGCACATGCACCAGCGTCTTGCCGAAGTCCTGCTGGCGCAGCCATTGCACCTGGCGCAGGCCGGGGCGGCGCACCGCGTCGGCACCGGCGGTCGACAGCCAGCCGTTCGGTGCGGCCAGCGGCTGGCCGGTGCGGTCGGACAGCAGCATGCTGGTGTGGCATTCGTAGGCATCGTCGCCTTCGGAGCGCAGGCCGACCTGGCTGCTCAGCGCCAGCACATGCGCCCGGCAGCCGGCCACGACTTCGCTGCGGGCATGCACCAGCAGGTCGTCCATCACCAGGCGCTGGATCGCACCTTCGTCGCCGGCCTGGCGCCACAGGCCGCGGGCCCGTTCGAAGCCGATCTGCGCACCGGACAACGCACCGGCGGCGGTTGCGAGTTCCTGCGCGTCGTGCGCCATGGCGCGGATCAGGTTGTGGTACTGCGAGCGCAGGCGGTCGGCTTCGGCCTGGGCCTGCATGGTCTGCGCCGACGGCGCACCCGATTCCTCGTTGCCCTCGATTTCCGGCGGCACGAACAGCGGGCTGTGGCGGCGCGGCTGGAACACGCTGTCGATGAGTTGCGCGCGGTCGGCCGGCATGAGGTTCTCCGGCACCTTCTGGCCGCAGGAGATGTAGTGCACCGGCAGGCGGTGACGGATCACGGTGTCGATCAACGCGCCGGGGTGCGTGGCCTCGTCGACCTTGGTGAAGATGCAGCCGGCCAGCTCGCTGCCGCCGTTGCCGTTGCGGTAGGCGTGCACCACTTCGTTGAGCGTGTCGCCATGGCTGGTGGCGTTGAGCAGCAGCAGGCGCTTCACCGGGCGGTGGCTGGTGCACAGCATCGCAATCTGGTCCGACACGGCGCGGTCGCGCTGGCTCATGCCGACGGTGTCGATCAGCACCAGGTGCTTGTCGCGCAGGTCCTGCAGCACCAGGTGGAGGTCGGCGCTGTCCTTCACGCCGTACACCGGCACGTCGAGGATCTGGCCGTAGATGCGCAGCTGCTCGTAGGCGCCGATCCGGTAGCTGTCGGTGGTGACCAGCGCGACCTTGTCGGCGCCGAAGCGCATGACGCAGCGCGACGCCAGCTTGGCGGTGGTCGTCGTCTTGCCGACGCCGGTCGGGCCCATCAGCGCATACACGCCGCCCTGGCGGAACAGCGCGTCTTCGTCTTCGTGCACCGGCACGGCGCGGATCAGTTCGCTGCGCGCGTAGGCCATGCCGTCAGCGTAGCTCTGGCCCACGGGCATCTTCTCGAGCATGGCACGCGACAGGCGGGCCGAGAAGCCGGCGCCGATCAGCGTGCGCAGCACACGGCCGCGCACCGGGTCGCGGCGCTGCTTGTCGTTCCAGACGACGCTGGCGAGTTGCTCCTCGAGCATGCCGCGCATCGAATGCAGTTCGTTCAGCACGGACTCGTCGGCGGTCGCAGCGGCTGCGGGCGCCACCGCCACGGTGCGGGCCGCCTGCGCGACCTGCACCATCGGCGCGGCGGGCGCCGGTGCCAGGCGCGGCGCGGCGGGCGCAGCCGCCAGCGGTGTCGGCGCGAAGCTGATGCGCGGTGCCGCCGGCCTCGCGGGTTCTGAAGGCGTCGTGGGTGCCGTGGGTGCAGCCGCCACGGGGGCGGACGGCGCTGCGATCACCGGTGCCGCGAATGCATGTGCGGATTGAGGGCTGGCGACCTGCGCGACGGTGGCGCTCACGTCGCCCTCCGCCATCGCGACGATCTCCACGCCGTCGGCCGAAGCACGGTTGGTCAGCACGATGGCTTCGGCACCGAGCGCCTCGCGCACGAGTCGCAGGGCCTCGCGGCTGGTCGCGGCGACGAATTTCCGGGCGGTGGTGCGCACGTCGTTGTTCATGGTCAAACTCTTCCTCCAAGGGTGGCGGTGATCTTGATGTTGCGGCTGTCAGGGATCTCCGAATGGGAGAGCACCTTGAGTTGAGGCAGGCTGCGCCGCAGGAAGCGGGCGAGCAACACGCGCAGGCTGTGCTGCACCACGAGCACCGGGACGAGGCCCATCTGCTCCTGGCGCGCGATGGCGGTCTGCGCCTGGCGCAGCAGGTTGTCGGCCAGGCCGGGTTCGATGCCGCTGTTGCTGCTCATGGCCTGCTGCAGCACGCCGTCGAGCGAGCCGTCCAGGCCGATGACCTGCACTTCCGAGTCGCCCGGGAAGAGCTGCTGCACGATCGCGCGGCCCAGGGCCAGGCGGGTGAGCGAGGTGAGCTCGGTTGCATCCTTGACGGTCGGCGCGTGCTCGGCCATGACGTCGAGGATGGTGCGCATGTCGCGGATCGAGACTTCCTCTTCCAGCAGGTTCTGCAGCACCTTGTGCAGCGTGCTGAGCGACAGCAGCTTGGGCACCAGGTCTTCGGTGAGCTTGGGCTCGGTCTTGGCAATCTGGTCGAGCAGCTGCTGCACTTCCTGGCGGCCGAGCAGGTCGGCCGCATGCGTCTGGATCAGGTGGTTCAGGTGCGTGGCCATCACGGTGCACGCATCGACCACGGTGTAGCCGAGCACCTGGGCCTGCTGGCGCAGGCTGCCGTCGATCCACACCGCCGGGAGGCCGAAGGCCGGGTCCTGCGTCGGCGTGCCGGCCAGCGTGCCCGACACCTGGCCCGGGTTGATGGCCATCCACTGGTTCGGGAAGGCTTCGCCGCGGCCGATCTCGACGCCCTTCAGGCTCACCACGTAGGTGTTGGGCTTGATCTCGAGGTTGTCGCGGATGTGCACCACCGGCACCAGGAAGCCGATGTCCTGCGCGATCTTCTTGCGGATGCTCTTGATGCGGCCGAGCAGTTCGCCCTTCTGCGACTGATCGACCAGCGGGATCAGGCGGTAGCCGACTTCCATGCCCAGCGGGTCGACCAGCGCGACGTCGTCCCAGGTGGCTTCGGCCGTGTCGGGGGCGTTCGTCTGCACGGCGGCCTTCTCGGCAGCCAGTTGCTCGGCCGACGGGACGGCCGCCTTGCGCTGCAGGCCCTTGCGCCCCATCCAGACCAGCCCGCCCGCGATCAGCAGGAAGGCCAGGTTCGGCATCCCGGGGATCATGCCCAGCAGGCCGACGATGCCGGCAGTGAGGAACATCACGTTCGGGTTCGAGAACAGCTGGCCGGTGAGCTGGCTACCCACGTCCTGGTCGGTCGCGACGCGCGAGACGATCACGCCGGCCGCGGTCGAGATGATCAAGGCCGGGATCTGCGCCACCAGGCCGTCGCCGATGGCCAGCAGCGTGTAGGTGGTGGAGGCGGTCTTGAAGTCGAGCCCGTGCTGCAGCATCCCGACGACCAAGCCGCCGATGATGTTGATGATCATGATCAGCAGGCCGGCCACGGCATCGCCGCGCACGAACTTGCTGGCACCGTCCATGGAACCGTAGAAGTCGGCTTCTTGCGCCACTTCGGCGCGGCGCTTGCGGGCGACGTCCTCGCCGATCAAGCCGGCGTTGAGGTCGGCGTCGATCGCCATCTGCTTGCCGGGCATGGCGTCGAGCGCGAAGCGCGCGCCGACCTCGGCGATACGGCCGGCGCCCTTGGTGATCACCATGAAGTTGATCAGCACCAGAATGATGAAGACCATCACGCCGACGGCGAAGTTGCCGCCCACCAGGAAGTGGCCGAAAGCCTCGATCACCTTGCCCGCTGCGTCGGGCCCGGTGTGGCCTTCGAGCAGCACGACGCGCGTGGACGCCACGTTGAGCGACAGCCGCAGCAGGGTCGAGAACAGCAGCACGGCCGGGAAGGCGGCAAAGTCGAGCGCCTTCATGGTGTACATGCTCACCAGCAGCACCATGATCGACACCGCGATGTTGAAGGTGAACAGCAGGTCCAGCAGGAAGGGCGGCAGCGGCAGCACCATCATGCTCAGGATGAGCATGACCAGGATGGGGCCGATCAGCCCCTTGAACTGCTTGATGTCGAGCATGCCCTTGGGCAGGCGCATCAGACCGGCGAGTGAATTCATGCGGCGCTCACGTTGTATTGAAGCTCGGAGGGAACAGGCAGGTCGCTCGGCGTGCGCGGCGCGTCACCGCCTTCGTCCTTCCAGCGCTTGAGCTGGTAGACCCAGGCCAGCACTTCGGCGACCGCCGTGTACAGGCCCGCGGGAATCTCGTCGCCCAGGCGGGTGTGCTTGAAGAGCGCGCGGGTCAGCGGCGGCGCCTCGAGCACGGCCACGTTGTGTTCCTTGGCCAGTTCGCGGATGCGCTGGGCCACCAGGTCGCTGCCCTTGGCGACGACGCGCGGTGCGCGCATGTCGCCGTCGCGGTACTTCAGGGCCACGGCGAAGTGCGTCGGGTTGGTCACCACGATGTCGGCCTTCGGCACCTCGGCCATCATCCGGCGCTTGGCAGCCTGCTGCTGCATGCGGCGGATGTTCGCCTTCACATGCGGGTCGCCTTCGCTTTCCTTGTGCTCCTGGCGCAGGTCTTCGCGCGACATGCGCAGCTTCTTGGCATGGCTCCAGAGCTGGTAGGGAACGTCGATCATCGCAACGATCACCAGGGTGGCCGCGATCACGGCGCAGTCGGCCACGACCATGCGGATGGCGTGCGGCAGTGCGCGGTGCGCCGGCTCGCCCATCAGCGCCACCATGTCGCCAATGTGGCCCGCGATGACCCACCAGGCCACGACGCCGACCAGCAGCGATTTCGCCAGCGCCTTGATCAGCTCGGCCAGTGACTGGGTGGAGAACATGCGGCCGATGCCGGCCAGGGGGTTGAGCTTGCCGAAGTTCGGGCCGATGGCCTTGGTCGAGAAGAGCCAGCCGCCCAGCATGAGCGGGCCGGCCAGAGCCGCCAGCATCATCATGGCGAGGAACGGAGCGATCGCCAGAAGCCCCTCCAGGACCATCGAGCCGGCCTGGGTCAGCATGTGGGACGAATCGAAGGCGCTGTTGCGGTCGAATTGCAGGCCGTGCTGCAGTGCGCCGCCGAAGCTGGTGCTCAGCGAACCCGACGTGAGCCAGATGCCGCCGATGCCCGCGGCCAGCATCACGAGCGTCACGAGTTCGCGGGAGCGGGCGACATCGCCATCCTCACGCGCCTTTTCCAGGCGCCGCGGGGATGCGGCTTCTGTCTTCTCGAGATCGCTTTCCTCAGACATTCTTGCTCCGGATCGGCATGCGCGAATCGCGCCTTGCACATGACTGAATTATTCGTTTCAGTCGTCCGGAACAATCGGTCGATCAAGCCCCCGAACCCCCCGCTTCTCGCACAATGAGCCGCCCGGCTGTGCGGGCGGCAGGCGTGCCTGGCCTAGAAGCCCAGGCTC
>CALRYR010000337.1:0-5320 GCA_943372425.1 Variovorax sp. YR752
AGCTCGACATCGACTACGGCGGCGACACGATCGAGATCGGCTTCAACGTCACCTACCTCATCGACGCGCTGCAGAACATGTCGCAGGAAATGGTTCGCATCGAACTGTCCGACGGCAACAGCTCCGCGCTGGTGACCAACCCCGACGACAACGCCTTCAAGTACGTTGTCATGCCGATGCGGATCTGATCGGCCGCGATCCCCTCTCCCCCAAGCCCGACCCGCTGCCCAGCGGGTTTGGCCTTTCTAGCGATTGAGAAAAGTCCCCTATGTCCGAAGCCAACAAGCCCGCCGATTCCGTCAACACCGGTGCGGCCAACGCCGACAGCTCCAATTTCCAGCCCACCATCGACGCCCACCAGGCCGGTGCCAGCGAAGGGTATGGCGAGGGTTCGATCCAGATCCTGGAAGGCCTGGAGGCGGTGCGCAAGCGCCCCGGCATGTACATCGGCGACACGTCGGACGGCACCGGCCTGCACCACCTGGTGTTCGAGGTGGTCGACAACTCCATTGACGAAGCCCTGGCCGGCCACTGCGACGACATCGTGGTGACCATCCACAGCGACAACTCCATCAGCGTCACCGACAACGGCCGCGGCATCCCCACCGGCGTGAAGATGGACGACAAGCACGAGCCCAAGCGCTCGGCGGCCGAGATCGCCCTCACCGAACTGCACGCCGGCGGCAAGTTCAACCAGAACAGCTACAAGGTCTCGGGCGGCCTGCACGGCGTGGGCGTGAGCTGCGTGAACGCACTGAGCGTGATGCTGCGCCTGGTGGTGCGCCGCGAAGGCAAGATCCACGAACTGGAGTTCAGCCGCGGCTTCGTGCAGAACCGGATCATCGAAAAGGTGAACGGCGTCGAGGTCTCGCCGATGAAGATCGTCGGCGACACCGACAAGCGCGGCACCGAGGTGCACTTCCTGCCCGACACCACGATCTTCATCGAGAACTCGGACTTCCACTACGAGATCCTCTCCAAACGCCTGCGCGAGCTGAGCTTCCTGAACAACGGCGTGCGCATCCGACTGAAGGACGAACGCAGCGGCAAGGAAGACGACTTCTCAGGCGCCGGCGGCGTCCAGGGCTTCGTCGAGTTCATCAACAAGGGCAAGACCGTCCTGCACCCCAACGTGTTCTACGCGGAGGGCAAGCGCCCGGCCGAAACCTATGGCGGCATCCCGGGCACGGAGATCGGCGTCGAAGTGGCGATGCAGTGGAACAGCGGCTACAACGAGCAGGTGCTGTGCTTCACCAACAACATCCCGCAGCGTGACGGCGGCACCCACCTGACCGGCCTGCGCGCCGCGATGACCCGCGTCATCAACAAGTACATCGAAGAGAACGAATTCGCCAAGAAGGCGAAGGTCGAGGTCACCGGCGACGACATGCGCGAAGGCCTGTGCTGCGTGCTGAGCGTGAAGGTGCCCGAACCCAAGTTCTCGAGCCAGACCAAGGACAAGCTGGTCTCCAGCGAAGTGCGCGCACCGGTGGAAGACATCGTCGGCAAGCTTTTGACCGACTACCTGCAGGAGCGCCCGGCCGACGCCAAGATCATCTGCGGCAAGATCGTCGAAGCAGCCCGTGCGCGCGAAGCCGCCCGCAAGGCCCGCGAGATGACGCGCCGCAAGGGCGTGCTCGACGGCATGGGCCTGCCCGGCAAACTGGCCGACTGCCAGGAGAAGGACCCGGCGCTGTGCGAGGTCTACCTGGTGGAGGGCGACTCGGCCGGCGGCTCCGCCAAGCAGGGCCGCGACCGGAAGTTCCAGGCCATCCTGCCGCTGCGCGGCAAGATCCTGAACGTCGAGAAGGCACGCTACGAGAAGCTGCTGACCAGCAATGAAATTCTGGTGATGATCACCGCTTTGGGCACCGGCATCGGCCGGGCCGGTGCAACCACCAACGGCGGCGGCGCCGACGACTTCAATGTCGCCAAGCTGCGCTACCACCGCATCATCATCATGACCGACGCTGACGTCGACGGCGCCCACATCCGCACGCTGCTGCTGACCTTCTTCTATCGGCAGATGCCGGAGCTGGTCGAGCGCGGCCACATCTACATCGCGCAGCCGCCGCTCTACAAGGTGAAGTTCGGCAAGGAAGAGCAGTACCTCAAGGACGGCTCGGCGCTCGACGCCTTCCTGCTGAAGGTGGCGCTCAAGGACGCGAGCATCGAGACCGGCGGCCCGAACCCGACCACGCTCGCTGGCGACACGCTGGCCGAACTGGCGCGCAAGCACCAGCTGGCACAGGCCGTCATCGCGCGCCTGGGTGTGTTCATGGACGCGGCCGCGCTGCGCGCCATCGCCGACGGTGTATCGCTCGACCTCGACACCCCGGCCGCCGCCGAAGCCTCCGCCGTCGCGCTGCAGGCCAAGCTGCGCGAGCTCAATGAAACCGGCGTGCCCGCCGAAGTCGCGAGCGAGTTCGACACGCGCACCGACAAGCCGGTGCTGCGCATCAGCCGCCGCCACCACGGCAACATCAAGAGCAGCGTGATCACGCAGGACTTCGTCCACGGCGCCGACTACGCCGCACTCGCCACCGCCGCCAACACCTTCCGCGACCTGCTCGGCGAAGGCGCGATCGTGAAGCGCGGCGAGGGCGAGCGCGCGAAGGAAGAGAAGGTTTCCGACTTCCGCATCGCGATGAAGTGGCTGATCAGCGAAGCCGAACGCACCACCTCGCGCCAGCGCTACAAGGGCCTGGGCGAGATGAACCCCGAGCAGCTCTGGGAGACCACCATGGACCCGGCCGTGCGCCGCCTGCTGCGCGTACAGATCGACGACGCGATCGAAGCCGACCGCGTGTTCACCATGCTGATGGGCGACGAGGTCGAGCCGCGCCGGGAGTTCATCGAGCAGAACGCGCTGCGGGCGGCGAATATCGACGTTTGATCGGGCTGAGGTGGGTGGCTTGCGGTTGCCCAGACAAGACGCACATCGCTCGAAATCGCGCTGAAGGCGGCGGTACCGACACGCACGTGTTGATCCGCCGCATCGGCGCTCGGCCTGACTCGGGAATGCACACGCATCACGTCTCGAAAGCCCCATGAGCTCCACCGAGCTAGAACCCCGTCCATCGTCCCGATGGACGCTTGCCGCGTATGCGAGCCATGTGCTCGGCGTACGACGGCAGCTGCCGTTGTTCCTCGTGGCGCCAGCGCTCGATCAACTTGCCGTCAAACGCTGGGACCTGGAGCCGGCGAGCGTGTCCGTTTCAAGCCGCGCCTTTTTCCTGCCCGGTCAGCTGGAGCGGATCCTCAGCGCCGTCTACACCGACGATCCCGTGCGGGACATGCAGGGTGGCTTCAAGGTTCGCCACAGCCCGACCCGTGCGTTCCTGCTGAAGAACGTGCTGCAGGCCAACGATTCGCTCTTCACGGGCAAGTGGCGCTTCGACCTGTGCTCGCGGAAGCACCTGAGCCGCAGGCAGAAGTTCCTGCCGCCCCTCCACGTGACCACGGAGCTCGACCGCGCATCGATCTACAGCACCCACGACGGGAACGAATTCTTCGCCCTGTGGCTGATGGACGATTGCCCGGCCTATGGCCTGGCCGCCAGCGAGGGGACACCGCTGAGCTGCCAGTCGACCTACGGCCGCTACCCGCACCAGGCGGCGTACGAATCGCTGTTGGACATGCATCCGGTCCGCACGACGACGGCCTTCCTCCAGGAGGCCGTCATCATCGACGACGGCTGGAACCACGGCAGCAGCAAGCACGCGCGGTTCGCCGCGCTCCGCAGCCGCCTGCTGTCGCAGTTCCCCGGCAAGCCGCATCCGGGCGCCTTCATCCTGCGCCGCGATTCCGGCATGGCGCGGAGCATGGTGAATGAACTGGAAGTGGCGGCGTACCTGCGGGACAAGCGCGGTTTCACCATCATCGATGTGACCCAACACACGGCGCCGGAAGTATTGGCAGCCTGCGCGGGCGCGCGCGTGCTCGCCGGCATCGAAGGAAGCCACCTCGCGAACGGAATCGTGGTGCTGGCGCCGGGCGCGACGCTCCTCGTCCTGCAGCCGCCCGATCGGTTCAGCGGGGTTCTGAAGCTGACGGCGGACATGGAAGGCATCCACTACGCGTTCGTGGTCGGCACGCCGGCCGAGGGCGGCTTCGCGGTCGACCCCGAAGACATCGAACGGACCCTCGACCTCGTCCCCGGCGAGGCGGGCTGACGCGCTGACATCGATTCGTCATCGCGCCTACGCGTAAACGCTGTACCGTGCCCGATTGTTGCTAGGGAAGAATTCCCGACGCACCGTCGCACTGGAATCCTGGTACAGCATGACCCCCATTCGCGTTACATCCGCCGTCGCACGCACCGTGGCGACCGCTGCCCTGGCCCTGGGCACCCTCGTGGGTGCGCACGCTGCGGCCAATCCGCCGATCCGCATGGCCGACGGCGTCGAGTACATGTGCGGCGGCGCGGACAAGACGGAAGCGCAGTTTCTCCAGACGGTGTCGCCGCGCTGGGCCGCGACGCTCGAATTCGCCGTGGGGCAGGGCGCACGTGGCGCGTTGCCGTCCGACGTGCAGGTTCTGGTGCGCGACAAGTACAACGGCAAGCGGGTGATGGAAACCACCGCCACCGGCCCGATGATGCTGACGCGGCTCGAGCCCGGGTCGTACGACGTCGAAGCGACGCTCGGCGGCATCACGCTGACCCAGCAAGTGAACGTGTTCAACGGCATGCCGGTCAAGGCGCGCTTCGTGTGGCCGACGAACATCGACGTGCCGCCGCTCGCTGGCAGCACCATGGTGACGCAGGACGCCTCGGCCGCGCGCCGCTGACGCACCAAAGGGCGCCCACGGCGCCCCCACGCGCCGGCACCGCGCCGGCGCCTTTCTCCTGGCACGGGGCTTGAATGCGTCCCGGGCGCCTCGCACATGCGGTCGGGGCGCTTCGCCCGCCTCTCATCCGCTTCGCCGTTCTCTCCGCATGCCGCTCCGCCCGCTTTCCATCCTGACGGCCCTGCTGCACGTCTACATTGCCCTGCGCCTGGTGCCCGCGTTGTTCGCACTCACACCTGCCGGTGCGCTGCTGTTGCTGGTCGCGCTCGTCGTTTCCGCCGCGACCATTCCGCTGCCCTTCGTCGGCCTGCGCAGCCAGCGCCCGCCGCTGCCGGACGCCTGGCGCTGGCTCGGGCTGATCTGCATGGGGTGGTTCTCGTCGATGTTCGTCCTCACGCTGGCGCGCGACGCGGGCCTGGCGCTGACATGGGGCATCCAGTGGGCGGCCGGCATGCGGGTCGACTGGCCGGGCACGCAGCGATGGAGCGCCCTCGCGGTGCCGCTGCTGGCGACCCTCGTCACGATGATC
>CALRYR010000338.1:0-5314 GCA_943372425.1 Variovorax sp. YR752
AGTTCGCCTTCGGGCGTGCCCAGGCGTTCGTAGACCTCGGCCGCATCGAGCGCCAGGCGCAGCGCCCGCGGGTCGGCCAAGCCGATGTCCTCGCTGGCCATGCGCACCAGGCGGCGCGCCATGTAGCGCGGGTCGGCACCGCCGTCGAGCATGCGCACGAACCAGTAGAGCGCGGCGTCGGGGTCGCTGCCGCGCACCGACTTGTGCAGCGCGCTGATGGTGTCGTAGAACTGCTCGCCCCCCTTGTCGTAGCGCCGCATGCGCTCGCCCAGCACGCGCAGCAGCCAGTCGTCTGAGATGTGGTCGAGCTTCTCGGCACGCGCGGCCACGGACAGCGTCTCGAGCGTGTTGAGCAGCCGGCGCGCGTCGCCATCGGCATAGGCCACCAGCCGGTCGATCGCCGCATCGTCGATCGCCGGCACGGCATCGATGGCCTGCGCCTTGGCGACGATCTGCTTCAGGTCGGCCTCGGTGAGCGGCTGCAGCACGTAGACCGCGGCGCGCGACAACAGCGCCGAGTTGACCTCGAAGGACGGGTTCTCGGTGGTCGCACCGATGAAGGTGAAGAGGCCCGACTCGACATGCGGCAGGAAGGCGTCCTGCTGGCTCTTGTTGAACCGGTGCACCTCGTCGACGAAGACGATCGTGCGGCGCTGTTCCAGGCCGTCGCGCACCGCGGTGGCCCGCTCGACCGCTTCGCGGATGTCCTTCACGCCGCCGAGCACCGCGCTGATGCTCAGGAACTGCGCGTCGAAGGCGTCGGCCATGAGCCGGGCGATGGTCGTCTTGCCGGTGCCCGGCGGACCCCAGAGGATGCAGGAATGCGGCTGGCCGGATTCGAAGGCGATGCGCAGCGGCATGCCGGGGCCGAGCAGGTGCTGCTGACCGATCACCTCGCCAAGGGTCTTGGGACGGAGACGTTCGGCGAGAGGAGGCAGGGAGGATATGGCCATGGCAGGCGACCATTCTCGCCGCGCGAGGTCAGCCCCGCGCAGGAGGCCGACGTCGGCAGGTCACTGCTTCAGCACGTCGGCACCCGCGGGCGCCTTGAAGGCGAAGGCACCGGCGCCAAGCGCGGGGTTGACCTCGACCTTGCTGAACTTGAGCACCGAGCGCTGGCCGAAGCTGTCCTGGATCTCGAGCGCCGCGAGCGCCTCGCCCTGGAAGCCGACCTGGATGCCCTGCAGCTGTCCGTCCTTGGCCTTCGGCGTGGCCTTGACCCATTGCAGGCCGTCGCGTTCCGGTGCCGATTCGAGCGTGAAGTCGGCCTGCAGCGCGCGCAGGTCGGGTGCCGCGGCGATCAGCGCCGCGGGTGTGGAACCCAGCGCCTGTGCCTGTGCGCGCTGCGTGACCTGGTTCAGGTCGGCGTCGTAAAGCCAGAGCGTCTTGCCGTCGGCCACGATGGTCTGCACAAACGGCTTCTTGTAGTCGAACTTGAACTGGCCCGGGCGTTGGAATTCGAAGGTGCCGGTCGACACCTTGGCGCGTGCAGGCTGGCCTTCCTTGGCCGGGGCGGTCACGGTCTGCGTGAAGTCGGCGCGGCCGGACTTCACGTTCTTCACGAAGGCTTCGAGGCTTTCCATGCCGCCGGCCCAGACGCTCATCGCGGCGCCCGCCATGCAAATACCAACCAGTGACTTCTTCAACAACAGCATCGTGCTCCGTTCATTCGGTGCGCGCAGGCACCAAAATTTCGCGCTGGCCCGCACCGCTCATGGCGCTGACCAGCCCGGCTTTCTCCATGTCTTCGACCAGCCGCGCGGCGCGGTTGTAGCCGATCTTCAGGTGGCGCTGCACCAGCGAGATGCTGGCCTTGCGGTTCTTGAGCACGACCTCGACCGCCTGGTCGTACATCGGGTCCTTCTCCGCGTCGCCGCCACCGTCTCCCAGTAGATCGCCGTCGCCGTCGACGGTTCCGCCTTCCAGCACGCCTTCGATGTAGTCCGGCTCGCCCTGGCTCTTGAGGTAGGCCACCACGCGGTGCACTTCCTCGTCGCTCACGAACGCACCATGCACGCGAATCGGCAAGCCCGTACCGCTCGGCATGTAAAGCATGTCACCCATGCCCAGCAGAGCCTCGGCGCCCATCTGGTCGAGGATCGTCCGCGAGTCGATCTTGCTGGACACCTGGAAAGCGATCCGGGTCGGGATGTTGGCCTTGATCAGGCCGGTGATCACGTCGACGCTGGGCCGCTGCGTGGCCAGGATCAGGTGGATGCCGGCGGCGCGCGCCTTCTGAGCCAGGCGCGCAATCAGCTCTTCGATCTTCTTGCCGACGACCATCATCAGGTCGGCCAGCTCGTCGATGACCACCACGATGTGCGGCTCGCGGCGCAGCGGCTCGGGGTCGTCCGGCGTCAGGCTGAAGGGGTTGTAGATGAACTCCTCGCGTGCCTTGGCTTCGTCGATCTTGGTGTTGTAGCCGGCCAGATTGCGCACGCCCAGCTTGCTCATCAGCTTGTAGCGGCGCTCCATCTCGGCCACGCACCAGTTGAGGCCGTGGGCCGCCTGTCGCATGTCGGTGACCACGGGCGCCAGCAGGTGCGGGATGCCCTCGTACACCGACATTTCGAGCATCTTCGGGTCGATCATGAGCAGGCGCACATCGCGCGCCTCGGCCTTGTAGAGCAGGCTCAGGATCATGGCGTTGATGCCCACCGACTTGCCCGAGCCCGTGGTGCCGGCCACCAGCACGTGCGGCATCTTGGCGAGGTCCGCCACCACCGGGTTGCCGATGATGTCCTTGCCCAGGCCCATCGTGAGGAAGGACTTGCCTTCGTTGTAGACCTGCGAGCCGAGGATTTCGCTGAGCTTGATCGACTGCCGCTTGGCGTTGGGCAGTTCGAGCGCCATGAAGTTCTTGCCGGGAATCGTCTCCACCACACGGATCGACACCAGCGACAGCGAGCGCGCGAGGTCCTTCGCGAGGCCGACGATCTGCGAGCCCTTCACGCCGGTGGCGGGCTCGATCTCGTAGCGGGTGATGACCGGGCCGGGCGAGGCAAGCACCACGCGCACCTGCACGCCGAAGTCCTTCAGCTTCTTCTCGATCATGCGCGAGGTCATCTCCAGCGTGTCGCTCGAGACGGTCTCCTGGCGCAGCTGCGCCGCGTCGAGCAGGTCGACCTGCGGCAGCTTGCTGTCGGGCAGTTCGCGGAACAGCGGCTTCTGGCGCTCCTTGGCGACGCGGTCGCTCTTGGGCACCTCGGCCAGCGCCGGCTCGATCTGCACCGGCGGCGTTGGCGCCCGGCGCTTGGGCCGCGGCTCGGGCGGCAGGGTGTCGTCGACCGGCATCGGCGCACTGTCGCGATCCTCCGTGAACCCGACCTCTTCGCGCTCGCGTGCGGCCTGCCGGCCCAGCGCGATGTCTTCGGCGATCTCGCGCTTTTCGCGGCGTGATTCGAACAGCGAATAGACGCGTGCGCCGATCCGCTCGGCGATGTGGCTCTACGAAAAACGGAACACCAGGGCCGAGCCGATCACGCCACCGGCGATGGCGATCAGCGCGGAACCGGTGAAGCCCATCCACTTCACGCTCAGCGGGCCGACAAAGTACCCGAGGACGCCGCCGCCGTGACCGGGCAACCGGAATTCGAGGCGGTAGAGGCGAGACCATTCGAGCATCGCGCTGGCGCACAGCAGCAGGACCAGGCCGAACCAGAAGGCGAGGCGGCTCCGGTTGAAGCGGCCCAGCGGCGCCGGTGCGGGCGCGCCGCCGGCTTCGCCACCGCGCAGCCAGCCGGCGAGCGATGACAGCCACACGCGCAAGCCCGCGGCAAGCGCCCACCAGATCGAGTAGCCGCCGAGGAAGTAGCTGCCGTCGGCGATCCACGCCCCGATGCGGCCACCCCAGTTCTTCACCTCGCCACCGGTGCCCGAGGTCGACCAGGCCGCGTCCGACGGGGTATAGCTGAGCATGGCGATCAGCCAGAACAGCAGCACGACGAAGCCGGCGATCAGGGTGATTTCATGAGCGAAGCGCAGGGCGCGCGCACGCACCGGCGGATCGCCTGCGGTCGAGGACTGGAGTGTGTTCAAGGAATAAGTCATGGGCAACGCAAGGCCCCGACGGTCGAAAAGAACCGCGGGCGCATGGAGACTACAACGGAAAACGGCGCAAGCCGCCGCCAGGCGTGGCGTTTGCACAAAGGCCGGCGGGCACGCAGGCCCGCCGCGGCGTCAGGCCAGCGAGGAGAGCCGTTCCTTGACGAGCATCGAACCATCGGCTTGTGTCTGAACGAAACCGCGTTCTTCGAGGTCCTTCATCACGCGGCTGACCATCTCGCGCGAGGCACCGACCATCTTCGCCAGGTCCTGGCGGGAGATCTTGTCGCGAATCTTGAGGTTGCCCTGGCCATCGTCCACCGCGAACTCGATCAGCGAGCGCGCGACACGGCCGTAAACGTCCATCAGGGCCAGCGATTCGATCTTGCGGTCGGCATGGCGCAGGCGCTGCACCAGGCCGCGCATGATGTTGTACGACATCGACGAGTTCTCGGGCAGGCAGCGCGAGAACGCACCGCGGTCGAGCATGAGGACGTCGGTCTGGATCTCGGTGCGGACGGTGGCCGAATGCGGCTCATCGTCGATCAGGCTCATCTCGCCGATGTAGTCGCCGGGCTGCAGCGTCGCGAGGATCACTTCGCGGCCACGGCTGTCGGTGCTCATCACACGGGCGCGGCCGGTGAGGATGATGTAGAGGGCGTCGGTCTTCTTGCCCTGCTCCACGATGACTTCCGCGCGCTTGAAACGCTTTTTGACAATTGCGTCGGCAATGCTTGCCGATTGGGTGGGCGTCAGCGCAGCGAACAAAGGCACGCGGCGCAGCAATTCAAGGTTGGACAGCATCGACATTCAACAATCCCCGATAACGCGCGAGTCGATCCTTCATGGATTCATACAATCGCACGTATTGAAAATGTCCCCTCCCGGAGCGGACTCGAACAGTGATACTCAGAGGCAATCACCCCTGAAAATGTACACCCTGATACACGAAAAACGACAGGTTTTCCATCTATGTCCTCAATACAACACGCCAAGGTCCTGATTCTGGGCTCCGGCCCCGCCGGCTACACGGCCGCAGTCTATGCCGCACGCGCGAATTTGCAGCCCCTGCTGATCACCGGCATGGCGCAAGGGGGACAGCTCATGACGACCACCGAGGTCGACAACTGGCCGGCCGACGTGCACGGCGTGCAGGGCCCCGAACTGATGCAGCGCTTTCTGGAACACGCCGAACGCTTCAAGACGCAGATCGTGTTCGACCACATCAGCGAAGTCGACTTCAGCAAGCGCCCCTTCACGCTCAAGGGCG
>CALRYR010000339.1:0-5295 GCA_943372425.1 Variovorax sp. YR752
GCGGCGTGCGGGCCTACGACATCGCCGACCCGTACGCACCGCAGGAGGTCGCGTACTTCGTGCCGGCCGCGCCCGAGGGCTCGCCGGTGGGCTCGGTGCAGATCAACGACGTGTTCGTGGACGACCGCGGCATCGTGTTCGCGGTGGACCGCCACATCGGCGGCCTGTATGCGATCGAGATGAACGTCTGAGCGGCGTCGTGACAGCAGCGACCCTTCCCCGGCCGGTGCGCGACGCGCGCACGCCTGTCATCGTCGTCTCGGGCTTCCTGGGCGCCGGCAAGACCACGCTGCTGCGGCGCGTGCTGACCACGCCGGCGCTCGCGAACTCGCTGCTGATCGTCAACGAGATCGGCGAAATCGGCATCGACCACCACCTGCTCGAACGTTCCGACGACCGCACTGTGCTGCTGGACAACGGCTGCATCTGCTGCCAGCTGCGCGGCGACCTGCAGGAGCTGCTGGTGGACCTCGGCATGCGCCGACGGCGCGGCGAGCTGCCGGGCTTCGACCGCGTGATCGTCGAAACCAGCGGCCTGGCCGACCCGGGGCCGGTGGCGCAGACGCTCTATGCCGACGCGCCGCTGCTGCGCGACTACCGGCTTGGCCATGTGGTCACGCTGATCGACCCGACCAACGCGGCCGGCCGCGAGGCGGCACCCGGCATCGCCGCGCGGCAGGTGGCGGCGGCCGACCTGGTGGTGTTCTCGAAGGCCGATCGCGCGACCGCCGAGGAGCGTGTCGCAGCCGCCGAATGGGCGCGCTCGATCAACGATTTCGCGCGCCACGAAGACGCGGCGCAAGGCGAGATCGACGTGGCGGCACTCGCCGGGGCCACGCCCTTTGGCTGGCGCGGGCTCGCGCAAGGAACCGGGGAGGAGGGCACCTACCTGGGCCGACGCATCACGCCGCATTCGAACGACGTGGCGAGCTTCGCGATGGTGTTCGATGCGCCGCTGCCGCGCCCGCTGTTCCGCGCTTTCCTCGAGCTGCTGGTCAACCTGCGCGGCGCCGACCTGCTGCGCGTCAAGGGGATCGTCCGCTACGACGACGCGCCGTCGCAACCGTGGGTGGTGCAGGGCGTCGGCCATGTGTTTGACCGCGAGATGCCGCTGGCTGCCGGCGCATCGGCACCCGATGCGTCGACGCTGGTGCTGATCGGCCGGCGCTTGGTGCGCGATGAGGTGCAGGCGCTGTGGGACGCGTTGCGCGCGGTGGCCGTGCCGGCCCGCTGATTTCTTCCGTCGTTCTTGTTTTTCCATTCGTCCAGGAGTTGCTCACATGTCCAAAGTCCGCCGCCACCTTCTCGCCGCCTTGCTCGCGCCGCTGGCCCTTGCGCTGGCGGGTCCGAGTGCCGCCCAGACGCTGTATCCGTCGAAGCCGATCCGCATGATCGTGGGCTTCCCGGGTGGCGGCATCACCGACGTCATTTCTCGCGCGGTGGCGAACCAAATGACCCAGGTCTTGGGGCAATCGGTGTTCATCGAGAACAAGCCGGGCGCCGGCACCACCATCGCCGCGGATCTGGTCGCCAAGTCCCCGCCCGACGGCTACACGCTGATGCTGACCGACGTGACCACGCACGCGATCAACGCCAGCCTGTATCCGAGCCTTCCTTACGACACGGTGACCAGCTTCACGCCGGTGGGCATGGTCGCGTCGACGCCGCTGATGCTGGTGGTCAACAGCAATTCGCCGGTGAAAAGCGTGCAGGAACTGATCGCGCAGCAGAAGGCGAAGCCCGGCTTCTATGGCTCGTCGGGCAACGGCACCATCATCCATTTGGCGGCGGCGATGCTGTCGAATGCGGGCAAGATCGAGCCGTCGCACGTGCCGTACAAGGGCAGCGCACCCGCGACGCAGGCCCTGTTGGCTGGCGAGATCGATTTCTTCTTCAGCAGCCTGCCGCCCGCGTTGGCCCAGGTGAAGGCCGGCAAGCTGCGTGCCCTGGCCGTGACCACGCCGCAGCGCGTGCCTTCGGCGCCCGACGTGCCCACCATGGGCGAGGCCGGTGTGCCGAGGTTCGACGTGGTGCTCTACAACGGCATCGTCGGCCCGGCTGGCCTGCCGGCACCGGTGGTGAAAACGCTCAACGACGCGCTCGCCAAGGTGCTCGCGTCGCCGGAGATCAAGGCGGCTTACCTGCAACTCGGTGCCGATGTCGTCAGCACCGCGACGCCGGCCCAGTTCAACCAGATCCTGACGCGCGAAATGGCCACCTACGCGCCGATCGTCAAGGCCACGGGCGCCAAGATCGAATGAACGTGTGAGATGCGATGGCCCCTAGCACAGGCCGGGGCGACCCGTGCAGGCGGTCGGCTTCCTACAATGACGCGATGTTCGTTCACCTGCGTCTCCACACCGAATTCTCCGTCGTCGATGGCACCAACCGCATCGATGAAGTCGTCGCGGCTGCCAAGGCCGACCGCCAGCCCGCGCTGGCCATCACCGACCTGAACAACCTGTTCGGCGGCGTCAAGTTCTACAAGGAAGCGCGTGGTGCCGGGGTCAAGCCGGTGCTGGGCGCCGAAGTCTTCGTCGACGGGCTGGGCGAGCCCGGCGTGCTCACCCGCATCATCCTGCTGGTGCAGAACACCGAGGGTTATCTGCACCTGTCGGAACTGCTCGCGCGCGCCTGGACGCAAAACGTCAGCCGCGGGCAGGCACAACCGGCTTGCAAGCTGGCGTGGCTGCAGGAACTCAACGGCGGGCTGATCGCGCTGTCGGGTGCGCAGGCCGGCCCGCTGGGCGCTGCGCTGCTGCAGGGCCAGGCCGAGCGCGCGGCCGAAGTCGCGCTTCAGCTCGCCGGGCTGTTCCCGCATCGCTTCTACATCGAGTTGCAGCGCGCCGGCCGGCCGGAAGACGAGCCGCACGTGATCGCTGCGGTGCAGCTTGCCGCGCGGCTCAAGCTGCCGGTGGTCGCGACGCATCCGGTCCAGTTCGCGACCGCCGAGGACTACGAGGCGCACGAGGCACGCGTCTGCATCTCCGAGGGCGAAATCCTCGGCAACCCACGCCGCGTGCGCAAGTTCACGCGCGATCAGTACTTCAAGTCGGCGGCCGAGATGGAGGCCCTGTTTGCCGACGTGCCGAGCGCCATCGCCAACACGGTCGAGATCGCCAAGCGCTGCAACCTGACGCTGGTGCTCGGCAAGCCGCAACTGCCGGACTTCCCGACGCCGCTGATCGATGGCGTGCGCATGCCGATCGACGAGTTCTTCCGTGTCGAATCCTTCGAGGGGCTCGAGGCGCGCCTGGCGCATCTCTATCCGGACGCGGCCAAGCGCGACGCCGAGCGGCCGCGCTACGTCGAGCGGCTGGAGTTCGAGATCAACACGATCCTGAAGATGGGCTTTCCCGGCTACTTCCTGATCGTGGGCGACTTCATCAAGTGGGCCAAGGGCAACGGCTGTCCGGTCGGTCCGGGCCGGGGCTCGGGGGCAGGATCGCTGGTGGCCTACGCGCTGAAGATCACCGACCTCGACCCGCTCGAATACAACCTGCTGTTCGAGCGCTTCCTGAACCCCGAACGCGTCTCGATGCCCGACTTCGACATCGACTTCTGCCAGGGCAACCGCGACCGCGTGATCGACTACGTGAAAGACAAGTACGGCCGCGACGCCGTCAGCCAGATCGCCACCTTCGGCACGATGGCCGCACGCGCCGCCATCCGCGACGTGGGCCGCGTGCTGGACATGAGCTACATGTTCTGCGACGGCATCAGCAAGCTGATCCCGAACAAGCCGGGCAAGCCGGTGACGATCCAGTACCCGCCGGCCAACCTGTCGGAAGCCGACAAGGAGAAGTACGCGATCGCCGCCGAGCCGTTGCTCGCCGCGCGCATCGAGAAGGAAGAGGAAGTGCGCATGCTGGTCGAGCTCGCGCAGAAGCTCGAAGGCATGACCCGCAACATCGGCATGCACGCCGGTGGCGTGCTGATCGCGCCGGGCAAGCTCACCGACTTCACGCCGCTGTACCAGCAGCCCGGCAGCGACTCGGCCGTGAGCCAGTACGACAAGGACGACGTGGAGGCCGTGGGCCTGGTCAAGTTCGACTTCTTGGGCCTGGCGACGCTCACCATCCTGGAGATCGCGCGCGAGTTCATCGCCAAGCGTCACAAGGGCCAGGAAGATTTCGCGTTCGAGAACATCAAGCTCGACGACGTGCCGACCTACAGGCTCTTTTCCGACGGCAAGACCGAGGCCGTGTTCCAGTTCGAATCCCGCGGCATGCAGGGCATGCTGAAGGACGCGCGGCCGACCCGGCTGGAAGACCTGATCGCGCTGAACGCGTTGTACCGCCCGGGCCCGATGGACCTGATTCCCAGCTTCGTGGCGCGCAAGCACGGCCGCGAAGAGGTCGAGTACCCGCACCCGGCGGTGGCCGAGATGCTGTCCGAAACCTACGGGATCATGGTCTACCAGGAACAGGTGATGCAGACCGCGCAGATCCTGGGCGGCTACAGCCTGGGCGGCGCCGACCTGCTGCGCCGCGCGATGGGCAAGAAGAAGGCCGAGGAAATGGCCGAGCACCGCGAGAAATTCCGCGCCGGTGCGCTCGCGACCCACGGCATCGTCCAGGAGAAGGCCGACGAGATCTTCGACTTGATGGAGAAGTTCGCGGGCTACGGCTTCAACAAGTCGCACGCCGCCGCCTACTCGCTGCTCGCGTACCACACGGGCTGGCTCAAGGTCCACTACACGGCGGAGTTCTACTGCGCGAACATGACCGTGGAAATGGACGACACCGACAAGCTCAAGGTGCTGTTCGAGGACGCGACCAAGAACTTCGGCATGACCTTCGAGCCGCCGGACGTGAACCGCGGCCGCTACCGTTTCGAGCCGGTCACCGACAAGGTGATCCGCTACGGGCTGGGCGCGGTCAAGGGCACCGGTCAGCTGGCTGTTGAAGCGATCGTCAAGGCGCGGGAAGAGGGCGGCCCCTTCACCAGCCTGTTCAACTTCTGCGTGCGCATCGACCGCCAGCGCATCAACAAGCGCACGGTCGAGGCGCTGATCAAAGCCGGCGCCTTCGATGCCATCCAGCAGAACCGTGCGTCGCTGGTCGCCTCGATCGACCGCGCCTTCGACTTCGCCGCGGCGACCGATGCGAATGCCGCCCAGGTCGACATCTTCGGCGACTGCGAGCACGGGTCGGCCGCGCAGGAGCCCGAACTGGTCGAGGCCACGCCCTGGGGCGTGAAGGAGCGACTGACCTACGAGAAGACCGCCGTCGGCTTCTACCTGTCGGGCCACCTGTTCGACGAGGTCGCGCACGAGGTGCGGCGCTTCTGCAA
>CALRYR010000340.1:0-5281 GCA_943372425.1 Variovorax sp. YR752
GTCGAGCGCGACACCGGGCAGCACCGCCATCAGCGGCTCGCCGCCGTAGGTCGACACCCAGCGCTGCACGCCGAACACGGCCGCTCGGTTCTTCAGGCCGACCAGCGCGGCCGTCACGTTCTTCGGCGTGAGGTCCATCTGGTTCAGCTTCGCCACGGGTACCCGCAGGCCCGGCATCGGCGCACCGCCGCGCCAGTCGAGGTGGATGGCCTCCATCGCCTGCAGGCCGATGTGCACCGTGCGGTCGACCGGCGTGCCGGTGCGCGCGAGGATGCCGACCACCGTAAAGGGCTTGTCGGCATGCTCGGCCACGAGTTCGCCGGTGCCGTGCGCGAGGGTGATGCGCTGGCCCACGCGATAGCCCAGGCGCTCGGCCACGTCGGCACCGATGACCGCGTCGAACAGCGCGTCGAAGGGGTGGCCTTCGCGCAGCACCAGCGCCTGATGGTCGCCGTAGTGGAAGTGCTTGAAATAGGCCGGTGTGGTCGCGAGCACCGCGAAGCCGCGGTGCGAATCGCCCAGCGACAGCGGCACCACCCAGTCGACACCCTCGTGCGCCTGCAGGGCCTGCACGCTCTGCCACGCGATGTTGTTGGTTGCCGAGCCAATGCGGAACACCGAATACAGCAGCAGCTGCGTCGAACCGGTGCGGGCACCGACGATCAGGTCGGTGCCCGAGACGGCCGAGGAGAAGCTCTCGCGCAACTGCGTGCGGATGCGCTCGACGCCCAGCAGCAGCAGCGTCGACAGCGCGATCGACAGCACGGTCAGCACCAGCGTGAAGCGGCGGTTCCAGGCGCTGCGCCAGGCGATGGAGAAGAGGGCGCTCATGCGTGACCTCCGCCCTGCGCGCGGTTGATGTCCGGCAGGCTCAGCTCCCGTGCGAAGCGGGTGGCCAGGCGGCGGTCGTGGCTCACGAAGACCAGCGCGCTGTGGTGCGCGGCGCAGGCGGCCAGCAGCACGTCGAGGAAAGCGTCGCGGTGCGCCTCATCGAGCGCCGAGGTCGGCTCGTCGGCGATCACCAGCTCCGGCCGGCCGATGAGCGCGCGCGCCGCGGCCACGCGCTGCTGTTGGCCGACCGACAGCTTCATGGCCGGGCGGCGCCACAGCGCAGGCTCGAGTCCCATGCCGTCGAGCAATGCCTCGGCCTGCGCGCGCGCCGAACCTTCCTGCGCCGCCTGCGCCCGGCGGCGCGGCGAGAAGCGGCAGGGCAGCAGCACGTTGTCGAGCACGCTGAGGTAGGGCAGCAGGTTGAACTGCTGGAAGATGTAGCCGACGTGCGCCACACGGCAGCGGTCGCGCGCGGCGCCCGAGAGCGCGGCCCAGTCGTGCCCCAACAGCGTGACGCGGCCGGCATCGGCCACCAGCACGCCGGCCATCAGCGACAGCAGCGTGCTCTTCCCGCAGCCGCTCGGGCCGTGCAGGAAGAGCGTCTCGCCGGCAGCGACGTGCAGACGCTCGATGTCGATGCAGGGCGCGGCGCCCGGCCAGCCGAAGCGCAGGGCTTCGATCGAAAGAACGGTGGTCACGCCCGCGTCACTTGCCCCAGGCGATGCGCGCGTTGGGCCGCTTGAGCGTGCGCTTGAACTGGCCTTGCGGCGCGACGATCTGCACCTCGATCTGCCGCGGGCCCTTGAAGGCGGTGAACAGGCCGACGTCGATGAACTTGGTGGCGGCGGCGCTGGCGCAGTTGAAGGCGAAGGTCGCGTCCAGGTCCGCATGGCCGGCGCTCGGCGCGCCCCCGGGCGTCGCGCCCAGGCCCAGCACCGGCGCGCGCAGGTCGACCGGGCCCAGCTTGCAGTTGCCTGCCGGGTCGATGGTGAACATGGTGTCGGCCGCGCGCAGCTTGGCAATGGCCTCGTCGACCGCCTTCTTCTCGTCGTCAGTGCGCGGTGCGCGCTCGAAGCCGACGAAGTTGTCGAGCGGGGATTCCATCGTGATGACCACCGTCGGGCCGTCGACCACGACGTCGAGCTTGATCTGGCCGTGCACATGAGCCGGCTGCGATTGCGCATGCAGCGCGAAGGGGGCCGCGACGAGCGCGGCGGAAGCGAGAAGACGGAAGAAGCGTCCGCAAATCATGGTTCTGCGCCTTGCCGGGTCGGCAGCCCCGGCGTATTGCTCCATTCGCTCCAGCTGCCGGCATAGAGCGCGGTCGGCCCAAGGCCCGCGATCTCCATGGCGAGCAGGTTCGGCACGGCGCTGACGCCGCTGCCGCACTGGTGGACGACCGTCGAGGGATCGCGCCCGGCCAGCAGCGTTTCGAATTCGGCGCGCAGCTGCGCTGCGGGCTTGAACTTGCCGTCCGGACCGATGTTCTCGGCGAAGGGGCGGTTCAGCGCCCCCGGGATGTGACCGGCGATCGGGTCCAGAGGTTCCACCTCGCCGCGATATCGTGCGCCGGCGCGCGCATCGATCACTGTCTGGTCGGCTTGACCCAGATGCGCGACGACGTCACTCGTCACACGCAGCATGGCCCGCGGTTCCGAGGGCACGAAGTTCGACTGGAAGTGCGCAGGCTCTTCGCCGTGCGCCACCGCGCCGCCAGCGGCCTGCCAGGCCTGCAGGCCGCCGTCGAGCACGGCCACCGCCTCGTGGCCCATCCACTTCAACATCCACCAGAGGCGGCCACAGTAGTTGGCGCCGTTGCGGTCGTAGACCACGGCCTGCATGTCGTTGCGGAAGCCGACGCTCGACAGCCACGTCGCGAACTTCTCGCGGCTGGGCAGCGGGTGGCGGCCGCCCGACGCGGGCTCGCCGTCTTCGTGCGCAACGACCACCGTGCCGTCCTTGCCGGGGCGGCCGTGCGCGGCGCTCAGGTCGGTGTCGAGGTTGGCGTACACCGCGCCGGCGATGTGCAGGTCGCGGTACTGCGCCGCGCCGGCCTCGGGCTTCATCAGGTCGAAGCTGCAATCGAACACCATCAAGGGCGTGCCGGCAGCGCGCAGCGCCTGAAGTTGCTCGGAAGAAATCAGGGTGCTGTACATGCGGGTGTCCTTTGAAGGAGGAAGGTCAGTGTTCTTCGGCAGGCGCCTTGGGCAAGGAGCGCTGCCGCAGGAAGGTGGCGGCGATGCCGCTGCCGATGATCAGGCCCATGCCGGTCCAGCCCAGAACGTCGATGCGGTCGCCGAACAGCACGACGCCGTAGAACGCGGCAAACACGATGCCCGAATACTGCAGGTTGGCGACCAGCAGCGTGCCGCTTTCTGACTTGGCGGTGGCATAGGCGCGGGTCATGCACAACTGGCCGCCGGCTGCCAGCAGGCCGACCGGCAGCAGCCAGATGGCGTGCGCAAAGGTCCATTCCGACAACGGCGTGAAGCCTTCGACGGCAGCGACCAGTCCGCCCGCCACGGCAGAGCCCACGGCGAAGTAGAAGACGGTGCGCGACTCGGGCTCGCCCGCGCGCGACAGTGCCACCACCTGCATGTACGCGAAGGCGGCCGTCAGGCCCGACAGCAGCCCCATCAGGCCGGCGAAGCCGTCGCTACCGCCCACGCTGGGCTTGAGAATCAGCACCACGCCCGCGAAGCCCGTGAGCACGGTCAGGATGAGCGTGCCCTGCAGCGGTGGCCGCGCGATCTTGCCGTCACGCCCGGGCACCGGCACCCAGGCGAGCAGCGCGCCGCCGACCAGGAAGGCGGCGATCCACACGCTGCTCATGTAGTTGAGGGTGACCGCGGTCGCCAGCGGCAGGTGCGCGATGGCGTAGAACCAGGCGCCGAGCGACACCACGCCGATCAGGCTGCGCCAGGCATGCATGGCGGGGTAGCGCGTGCCGAGCGACACGCCGCGGCTGCGCGCCAGCAGCCAGAGGAACACGATGCCGATCAGCCCGCGGTAGAACACCAGCTCGGCACTGGTGAACCAGGCCGAGGCGTACTTCACGCACAGCCCCATCGTGGCGAACAGCAGGGCGCCCAGCACCATCCACAAAGCTTGCATCGTTGTCGGCGTCGTGCGCTCAGAAGCGTTCTGTCTTATTCGTGAAACACCGCGGAACGGGCTTCGCCCGGCCGCTGGTGTTGCCCCCGGTAGGGGGTGGGAGTCGTGACACGAAGTGCACTACGACCTGGGGGCGAGCCGAGTTCTATACCACTCGTGGAACTGCTGCATGCCGTCTTCCATCGGGCTCTGGTAGGGGCCGGTCTCGTTGTCGCCGCGCTGCATCAGGGCGCGGCGGCCGGCGTCCATGCGCTCGGCGATCTCGTCGTCTTCGACACATGTCTCCATGTACGCGGCCTGCTGCGCCTCGACGAACTCCCGCTCGAAGGCGACGATCTCCTCGGGGTAGAAGAACTCGACCATGTTGAGCGTCTTCTGCGGGCCGATCGGGTGGAGGGTCGACACCGTCAGCACGTGCGGGTACCACTCGATCATCACGTGCGGGTAGTAGGTCAGCCAGATCGCGCCGTACTTCGGTGGCTTGCCGTCGCGGTACTTCAGCAGCTGCTCCTGCCACTTCTGGTAGACCGGGCTGCCCGCACGGCCCAGGCGGTTGGCCACGCCCACCGTCTGCACCGAGAAGTTGTCCTTGAATTCCCAGCGCAGGTCGTCGCAGGTCACGAAGCTGCCGAGGCCGGGGTGGAACGGGCCGACGTGGTAGTCCTCGAGGTAGACCTCGATGAAGGTCTTCCAGTTGTAGTTGCACTCGTGCAGCTCGACGCGGTCGAGCGCGTAGCCGCTGAAGTCGAGGTCGGCCCTCGGCCCCAGGCCGGCCAGGTCGGCCGCCACGTTGCGGCCGCTGCCGTCGCGGTTCTTCTCGAAGAGCAGGCCGTTCCACTCTTCCAGCGGATAGTTGTGCAGGTTGAGGCAGGGGTCCTGCTCGAAATGGGGTGCGCCGATCAGCGTGCCGGTGGTGCGCGGGTCCGCGGCTGCGTAGGTCCAGCGGTGCAGCGGGCAGACGATGTTGCCGCCGGTGCGCGCATCGAGCTGCCCGCGTCCCTGCAGGATCAGCGCCTGGCGGTGGCGGCAGACGTTGGAGATCAGTTCGACGCCCTTGGGCGTGTGCACCAGTGCGCGGCCGTCATGCTCCTGTGGCAGCGTGTGGAAATTGCCCGGTTCGGGCACGGCGAGCCGGTGGCCGACGTAGCGCGGGCCGTTGGCGAAAAGCGTCTGCAGCTCGCGGGCATAGAGCGCCTCGTCGAAGTACGCGGTAACCGGGAGTTGGCTCTGGGCCTGCTGCAGTTGAAGACTTAAATCAGACATGGGTGACCTGACCAAGCTCCCCACAGGGAGAAAAGGACAAAGAGGCGCTGGCTGGAGGTGCGACCGCCCGAGA
>CALRYR010000341.1:0-5278 GCA_943372425.1 Variovorax sp. YR752
AGGCCTACCGCGGCATGCAGGCCGGCTTGCATGCGAGCGGCAACGACTGGGTCAGCCTGCACCGCAACCACGATGCGGCCGAGGTCCGCGGCGGCGAGATCACCACCGTGGGCACCAGCGAGCTGCCCATGCGCAACCAGTACCGCGCCTGGAGCCGCTACATGACGGAGACGATGTAATGGCGGCGGAACTGCAAGCGGCCATTCCCCCCTCGCGCGAGGCCCTGATCGACTTCGTGGTGCGCGAGGCACGCCTGCTCGACGACCGCGCGTACGACGCGTGGAACGCGCTCTTCACCGACGACGCCTTCTACTGGATCCCGCTGGTGCCCGACCAGGCGGACGGCATCCACCACACCTCGCACCTGTACGAGGACAAGCTGCTGCGCGACCTGCGCATCGAGCGGCTCAAGAGCCCGCGGGCCTTCTCGCAGCAGCCGCCGAGCCGCTGCCACCACCTGCTGCAGGTGCCCACCGTCGAGGTCTACGAGCCGTCGGCCAACCGCTACGTGCTGCGCACCGAATTCCACTACACCGAATCGCAGGGCGACGAGCTGCAGTTCTACGTCGGCACCTGCTTCCACCACCTCACCGTGGTCGACGGCGCGCTGCGCATGACGCTCAAGCGGGTCAACCTGCTCAATTGCGACGCGGCGTTGCCCGCTGTGCAGCTCTTCCTCTGAGCACCGCCCGATGCACACCGTCCACGACGCCTTCGCCACCACCGCGGCCCGCACGCCGGGAGCCGACTTCCTGTTCACCGAAGCCGTCACCGCTGCGGCCTACGGCATCGCGCCGGGCGCCATCGCCTGGGGCGTTGCAGCGGCCGAGGTCGAACGCCTGCGTGCCGCCTACGCGGCGGCCGGCTATGGCCACGGCCACCGCGTGGCGCTGCTGCTGGAGAACCGGCCGGCCTTCCTGTTCCACTGGTTCGCGCTGAACGCGTTGGGTGCCAGCGTGGTGCCGGTGAACGCCGACATGCGGTCGGCCGAACTGAGCTACCTGATCGGCCACAGCGAGATCGCGCTGGCCGTGACCTTGCCCGAGCGGGCCGCCGATCTGCGCAGAGCCGCCGCGCTGGCCGGCGTGGCCGCATTCGCCACCATGGCGCCCGACGGCGCGGTGCCGCCCGCCGCGACCGCGCCACCGCGTGGCGGCGAGCCGGTGGGCGCGAGCACCGAGTGCGCGCTGCTCTACACCTCGGGCACCACCGGGCGGCCCAAGGGCTGCATCCTGTCGAACACCTACTTCCTGAACGCCGGCCGCTGGTACGCCGCGCTCGACGGCGTGTGCAGCATCCGGCCCGACACCGAGCGCGTGATGACGCCGCTGCCGTTGACGCACATGAACGCGATGGCCTGCTCGACCATGGTGGTGCTGGTCGCCGGCGGCTGCCTGGTGCAGCTCGACCGCTTCCATCCGCGCAGCTGGCTGCAGAGCGCGCGCGAAAGCGGCGCGACGGTCGTGCACTACCTGGGCGTGATGCCGGCGATGCTGCTGTCGGCACCGCCGTCGCCGGCCGACCGCGACCATGCCATCCGCTGGGCCTTCGGCGCGGGCGTCGATCCCAAGCACCACGCCGCCTTCGAGGAGCGCTTCGGCTTCCCGCTGGTGGAGGCCTGGGCCATGACCGAGACCGGTGTGGCCGCCTGCATCATGGCCAACCGCGAACCCCGCCTGGTCGGCCGCGCCTGCTTCGGCCGCCAGCCCGAGTTCGTCGAGGTGCGGCTGGTCGACGATGCCGGCCAGCCCAGTGCCGCGGACGCGCCGGGCGAGCTGTGGGTGCGGTCGGCCGGCGGCGATCCGCAGCGCGCCTTCTTCTCCGGCTACCTGAAGGACGAGGCGGCCACCGCCGAAGCCTGGGCCGACGGCTGGTTCCACACGGGCGACCTGGTGCGCCGGGATGCCGAAGGCAACTTCTTCTTCGTCGACCGCAAGAAGAACGTCATCCGCCGCAGTGGCGAGAACATCTCGGCCGTCGAGGTCGAGAGCGTGCTGAACCAGCACCCCGCGGTGAAGGCGTCGGCCGTGGCTGCCACGCCCGATGCGGTGCGCGGCGACGAAGTGCTCGCCTGCGTCGTGCTCAAGGAGCCGGCCGAATTGCGAAGCCAGCCGGCGCTCGCCGCCGACATCGTGGCGCACGCGCTGGCCCAGCTCGCCTACTACAAGGCGCCGGGCTATGTCGCCTTCGTCGATGCGTTGCCGCTCACCCCGTCGCAGAAGATCCAGCGCGGCGAGCTGCGCGTGCTCGCGCAGGCCCTGCCGACGCAACCGCACTGCGTCGACACGCGTGCCATGAAGAAGAGGCAGGCGTGATGGCCCCATCGAAACGCAGTTCCTACGACGGCGTGGCGGTGGCCGTGCCCATCACCGTGCCCTACGTGCGCTACGCCACCGAGGGCGCGCACTGGTTCATCGGCCGGGCGCTCGATGCGCTGGTGCGCGGCGCCGGCGTGGCGAAGGAAGACATCGACGGCCTGTCGCTCAGCAGCTTCTCGCTGGCGCCCGACACGGCCGTGGGCGTGACGCAGCACCTGGGCCTGTCGCCGCGCTGGCTCGACCATGTGCCGACCGGCGGTGCATCAGGGGTGATGTGCCTGCGGCGCGCCGCACGCGCTGTGCAGGCGGGCGATGCCGACATCGTCGCCTGCATCGGTGCCGACACCAACCATGTCGACTCCTTCCGGCAGACGCTGGGCAGCTTCAGCAACTTCGCGCGCGACGCCAGCTACCCCTACGGCTCCGGCGGGCCGAACTCGATCTTCGCGATGATCACCGCGAACTACATGCGCCAGTACGGCGCAAAGCGCGAGGACTTCGGCCGCATCTGCGTCGACCAGCGCACCAATGCGCTGGGCAACCCGAACGCCATGTTCAAGAAGGCGCTCACGCTCGACGAGTACATGGCCGCGCGCCCGATCTCCGACCCGATCCACCTGTTCGATTGCGTGATGCCCTGCGCCGGCGCCGATGCCTTCCTGGTGATGAGCGAGGCGCGTGCCCGCGACCTCGGCCTGGCACACGTCGTGGTGCGTGGCGCCATCGAGCGCCACAACGCCTTCTCCGACGACCCGGTGATGGTGCGCGGCGGCTGGCTGCAGGACCGCGACGACCTCTATGCGCAGGCCGGCGTCGGCCCCGAAGCGATCGACTTCGTCCAGACCTACGACGACTACCCGGTGATCGTGATGATGCAGTTCGAGGACCTCGGCTTCTGCGACAAGGGCGAGGGCTCGGCCTTCGTGCAGTCGCACACCATGGCCTTCGATGGCAGCTTCCCGAACAACACCAGCGGCGGGCAACTGTCGGCAGGGCAGGCGGGCGCGGCGGGTGGTTTCCTCGGCATGGTCGAGGCGATCCGGCAACTCACCGACCAGGCCGGCCCGCGTGCCGTGCCCGATGCGCAACTGGGTCTTGTCGCCGGCTTCGGCATGGTGACCTACGACCGCTGCCTGTGTACGGGCGCCGTCATTCTGGGAAGGCCGTCATGACGATGCCCCTGATGCACCCCCCGCGCAAGAACCCGGTGCTGCGCACCCGGCAGATGAACCTGCCGCCCGGCGCGCGCGGCCGCGTGGCGCTCGGCCTCACGGCCGCCGCGGCCGAGGGCCGCTTCGAACTGCAGACCTGCGACCAGTGCGGCACGGTGCAGTACCCCCCGCGCGAGGCCTGCCACCAATGCCTGTCGGCCGCCTTGCGGTGGCGCGTGCAGAGCGGCGAGGGCGAACTGCTCGGCAGCACCACGCTGCACCACAGCAACGACCTGTTCTTTCGCGAGCGCCTGCCCTGGCGGCTCGGCCTGGTACGGCTCGATGCCGGCCCCACGCTCATGGTTCACCTGCACGGCGAGGTCGGCGAGGCGCCGCAGCGCGTGCGCGTGGGCGCCCATCTCGATCGCGCGGGCCAGGCCGTGCTCATCGGTTTCCCGAAGGAAGGAAGTGCCCATATGGCCGACGACAAGATGCTGCGCGAGATGACCAGCGACCCCAAGTTCCGCAAGGTGCTGGTGACCGACGGCAAGACAGAGACCGGCCAGGCCCTGGTGCGCGCGCTGGTCAAGGCCGGCGCCGACCTCGTCTGGGTCGGCCATGCCGAGCCCTGGAAGAAGATGGGCGATGGCCTGGACGACATCTCCACGCTGCCGCAAGTGACGCTGGTCCCGCTAGATTTGACCAACGGGCGGCAGGTGACCGAGCTGGCGGGCTCCATCGGCGGCAAGGTCGACATCGTGATCAACAACGCCGAGGTGCACCGCACCTTCGGCATCGGTGCGCGCCGCGGCACCGACGTGGCCAAGGCCGAGATGGACGTCAACTACTTCGGCCTGCTGCGCCTGGCGCAGGAGTTCGGCCCGGCGCTCAAGGGCCGCTCGGCCGACGGCCCCACCGGTGCCACGGCCTGGGTCAACCTGCTGTCGATCTACGCGCTCGCGAACTTCCCGCCGCACGGCACCTTCAGCGCGTCGAAGGCGGCCGCCCATTCGCTCGCGCAATGCCTGCGCGCCGAGATGCGCCCGGCGGGCATCCGCGTGGTGAACGTGTTCCCCGGCCCGATCGACGACGACTGGAACCAGCACACGCCGCCGCCCAAGCTCGCACCCGCCACGCTGGCTAACGCCATCGTCAAGGCCCTGCGCGACGGCGTGGAAGACATCTACCCGGGCGACGTGGCACAGGAATGGCTGGAGCGCTGGCGCGACAACCCCAAGGTGCTCGAGCGCGAACTCGCCAACGGCGGCAGCTGAGAGCAGGAGCCCACATGACGACCCCCACGACCGAACTGATGTCCACCGCCACAATCCTCGGCGGCCTGGTGAGCGCGATGGCCAGCGGCCGCATCCGCGTGATCGACCTCACGCAGACGCTCACGCCCGACTTTCCGCAGATCGCGCTGCCGCCCGAGATGGGCCAGTGCTGGCCCTTCCGCATCGAGGAGGTCTCGAAGTACGACGAGCGCGGGCCGGCCTGGTACTGGAACAACTTCTCCTGCGGCGAGCACACCGGCACCCATTTCGACGCGCCGATCCACTGGATCTCCGGGCGCGACCTGCCGAACAATTCGGTCGACACCATCCCGCCGCAGAACTTCGTGGCGGCGGCCTGCGTGATCGACTGTTCGCCGCAGGTGAAAGACGACCCCGACTACCTGCTCACGCTGGCAGACATCGAGGACTGGGAAGCGCGCCATGGCCGCATCCCGAAGGGTGCCTGGGTGCTGATGCGCACCGACTGGTCCAAGCGCGAGGACCCCGAGGCCTACCAGAACTACGACGAGACCGG
>CALRYR010000342.1:0-5268 GCA_943372425.1 Variovorax sp. YR752
TTCTTCGTTGCGTTGATCGTCGTGTGCGCCGTGGCGCCGATGCTCAACCTGCTGGTGCCGCGCGAGAGCATGTTCTACATGAGCGACTACGCGGTGGCGCTGGTCGGCAAGATCATGTGCTACGCCATCTGCGCGCTGGCCATGGACCTGATCTGGGGCTACACAGGCATCCTGTCGCTCGGCCACGGCATGTTCTTCGCACTGGGCGGCTACATGATGGGCATGTACCTCATGCGCCAGATCGGCCGCGACGGCAACTACAAGAGCGACCTGCCGGATTTCATGGTGTTCCTCGATTGGAAGACGCTGCCCTGGCACTGGACCTTCAGCGACAGCTTCATCATGACGCTCGTCCTGATCGTCGCGGTGCCCGGCCTGATCGCCTTCGTGTTCGGCTTCTTCGCCTTCCGCTCGCGCATCAAGGGCGTGTACTTCTCGATCATCACGCAGGCCATGACCTTCGCCGCGATGCTGCTGTTCTTCCGCAACGAGACGGGCTTCGGCGGCAACAACGGCTTCACCGACTTCAAGCGAATCCTCGGCATCCCGATCGCCACGCAGGAGATGCGCATGACGCTGTTCGTGATGACCGGCCTTACGTTGCTCGGCTTCTTCCTGTTCAGCAAGTGGCTCATCGGCAGCAAGTTCGGCCGGGTGCTGCAGGCCATCCGTGACGCCGAGACGCGCGTGATGTTCTCGGGCTACAACCCGCTGCCGTACAAGCTCACCATCTGGGTCATCTCCGCGATCATGTGCGGCGTGGCCGGCGCGCTGTACGTGCCGCAGGTCGGCATCATCAACCCGGGCGAGATGAGCGCAGCCAACTCGATCGAGATCGCGGTGTGGGCGGCGGTCGGCGGGCGTGCGACGCTCATCGGCCCGATCATCGGCGCCTTCATCGTGAACGGTGCGAAGAGCTGGCTGACGGTGGCGTACCCCGAGTACTGGCTGTACTTTCTCGGTGCGCTGTTCATCGCCGTCACGCTGTTCCTGCCGAACGGCATCGTCGGGCTGGTGCGCAAGTGGCGGGCGAAGGACAAGAACACGTTGAGTGATGGCCGTCTGGAAGCGCAACGCGCGCTGGCCGCATCGGAAGGCGTGGAGCCGAGCGCCTTGGCGCCGATCGCCGTCGAGCCGAAGGGAGCCCGCGCATGACCCCCGACCTGATGGAATCCGGCGCCCAGCGTGCGGCGCGTGCCCATGGCCTGCCGTACCCCGGCGGCAGCACCGAATCCGGCGGCCGCGCCGCTGACTTCGGCCGGCACGCGACGCCGGGCGAGGTCGACGTGACGCACGGCCGCATCCTCTACCTCGAGGACGTGTGCGTGAGCTTCGATGGCTTCAAGGCGATCAACAAGCTGAGCCTGGACATCGCGCCCGGCGAGCTGCGCTGCATCATCGGGCCGAACGGCGCAGGCAAGACCACGATGATGGACATCATCACCGGCAAGACGCGGCCCGACAGCGGTACCGTGTTCTTCGGCAGCACCATCGACCTGCTGCGCCACAAGGAAGCCGACATCGCGCAGCTGGGCATCGGCCGCAAGTTCCAGAAGCCGACGGTGTTCGAGCAGCTCACGGTGTTCGAGAACCTCGAACTCGCGCTGAAGACGGACAAGGGCGTGAAGCGCTCGATGCTGTTCAAGCTCGATTCGGCGCAGAGCGACCGGCTGGCCGAGATCATCGAAACCATCCACCTGGCCGACAGCGTGTCGCGCATGGCCGGCAACCTGAGCCACGGCCAGAAGCAGTGGCTGGAGATCGGCATGCTGCTGATGCAGGACCCGAAGCTGCTGCTGCTCGACGAGCCGGTGGCGGGCATGACGGACGAGGAAACGGCGCGTACCGCCGAACTTTTCCTCACGCTCAAGGGCAAGCATTCGCTGATGGTGGTGGAGCACGACATGAGCTTCATTCGGACCATCTCCGAGATCGTGACGGTGCTGTGCGATGGCTCTGTTTTGGCGCAAGGCACGCTGGACGAAGTGCAGGCGGATGAGCGGGTGATCGAGGTTTATCTTGGGCGCTGAGATATTCCTTGCGTGGGGGGCGTCGGCGGGCGGTAGGCCTGCGGGCGGCAGACGACTGCGGTCCTTCGGACGTCGCTGCTGCTCCTCGCGAAAGGCGGGGTCCGCGCAAACTCGCTTCGCTCAAACACGCGCGGCCCTGATCCGCCTTTCGCTGCGGTGCTCGCCGCAGCCGGACAGCCGCCCGCAGGCCTACCGCCCACCGACGTGGACACAGCGGTTGTGCATCTCTCTCCGGCGAGCGCAGCGATTGCGTGACCCCAAGCCTGGCAGGCGGTGCGGGCCGGGCGATCCCCTGTGCGTCGCTGAGGAGCGCAGCCTTTCGCGGATCAGGGCTCGCCCTTGTCTGAGCGGAGCGAGTTTGGGCGGGACCCCGCGAAAGGCGAGCACCGCAAGGCAGCCGCGAAGCGGCCGGCGCACCGGGGTCGAACGGTCCGTACCGCCTGCCGGGCGCCGCATCCAAAGTAAACACCTGCGTCCCTAACAGCTGATGGAGGACACCCACATGCTCACAGTCAAGAACATCCACCAGTACTACGGCGGCTCCCACATCCTGCGCGACGTGAGCTTCACCGCCACGCTCGGCAAGGTGACCGTGCTGCTCGGCCGCAACGGCGTCGGCAAGACCACGCTGCTCAAGTCGCTGATGGGCCTGGTGCCGATCAAGAGCGGCAGCATCGAATTCGACGGCCAGCCGATCCAGAAGAAGACGCCCTACGAGCGTGCCCGCGCCGGCATGGGCTTCGTGCCGCAGGGCCGGGAGATCTTCGCGCGGCTCACGGTGGAGGAGAACCTTCGCATGGGCCTGGCCTACAAGAGCGGCAGCACGCCGATCCCGGCCGAGCTGTTCGAGCTGTTCCCGATCCTCAAACAGTTCATGAACCGCCGCGGCGGCGACCTCTCCGGCGGGCAGCAGCAGCAACTGGCCATCGCCCGCGCGCTCGCGCCCAAGCCCAAGCTGCTGATCCTCGACGAGCCGACCGAAGGCATCCAGCCGAGCATCATCAAGGACATCGGCCGCGTCATCCGCATGCTGGCCGACCGCGGCGACATGGCGATCGTGCTGTGCGAGCAGTACTACGACTTCGCGCAGGAACTGGCCGACGACTACCTCGTGATGGAGCGCGGAGAAGTCATCGCGCGCGGCCTGGGCAAGGACATGGAAGCCAACGGAGTCCGGCAGCTCGTCGCCATCTGATCGTCGGCTGGTAGACCTGGTCCGGGGCGTCCGGCCCAAACTGACAAATTCGTCATCTGGCCGACAGCGTGCCGTGCCGTGGGGGTGCCTAGAGTGCACCCACCATGGACCCTTCTGATGCACCTGCGCGCCTGCGGTCGGGGCGCTCTTTCCTTTCCGCACCGCGGCTGACGGCGCTCGCGCTGGCTGCGTTCCTGGCTGGCTGTGCGGTCGGCCCGGACTATGTCCGCCCCTCGGTGGACGTGCCGGCGGTCTATAAGGAAAACAGCGGCTGGAAGCCCGCCACGCCGCAGCGTATCGACGCCTCCCGGCCCTGGTGGGACCTCTACGGCGATCCGACGCTGAGTGCGCTGATGGCGCAGGCCAACCGGGCGAACCAGAGCATCAAGCAGTCCGAGGCCGCCTACCGCGAGGCGCGTGCCATTGCCGATGCCGCGCGGGCTGGCTTCTGGCCGACGGTGGGGCTCAACGGCGGTGCCAGCCGCGCGAAGACCAACACCAACGGCATCAAGCTGGGCGACGACGACAGCCTGGGACTGTCCGCCAGCTGGGAGCCAGACGTGTGGGGTGCGGTGCGCCGCGCGGTCGAGGCCGACGATGCCGACACGCAGGCCAGCGCGGCCGACCTGGCGGCGGCCCGGCTGAGCATCCAGGCGACGCTGGCGCAGGACTATCTGCAGCTGCGCGTGACCGACCTGCAGCGCCGGCTCTATGCGGCCACCACCGATGCCTATGCGAAATCGCTGGCGCTCACGCAGCATCAGTACGCGGCCGGCGTGACGCTGCGTTCCGACGTGGCGCTGGCCGAAAGCCAGCTCGCCTCTGCGCAGGCCCAGGCGGTCGATCTCGACGCGACCCGCAACCAGCTCGAACATGCCATCGCGGTGCTCACCGGCCAGCCACCCTCGACCTTTTCGATCGCGCCGCTGGACGCCACCAGCGACGCCCTGCTGAAGACCATTCCGGTGATCCCGGCGGGCGTGCCGTCCACGCTGCTCGAACGCCGCCCCGACATCGCGGGCGCCGAGCGCCGCGTGCTGGCGGCCAACGCCAACATCGGCGTGGCGCAGGCGGCCTTCTTCCCGCAGCTTGTGCTGAGCGCGAGCGGCGGCTTCAACAGCGCGACGATCGGTGCGCTGTTCAACACGCCCAGCCGCGTGTTCGCGCTGGGTGCGACCCTGGCCCAGACCGTTTTCGACGGCGGGCTGCGCCGCGCGCACAGCGATCAGGCCATCGCCACCTACGACGCGACCGTGGCCCAGTACAAGCAGACGGTGCTGGCCGGCTTCCAGCAGGTCGAGGACGACCTCTCCACGCTGCGTGTGCTCGAAGGCGAGTCGACGCTGCAGGCGCGGGCGGTGGCCGCATCGCAGCTGTCGGAGCGGCTCGCACTGAGCCAGTACCGCGCAGGCACCTCGAGCTACCTGAACGTGGTGACGGCGCAGGCGCAGTCGCTGTCGAACCAGCGTACGGCGGCCCAGTTGCTCGGGCGACAGCTCAGCGCCAGCGTCTCGCTGATCGCGGCCACGGGCGGTGGCTGGCATGCGGGCGACCTTGCAGCCTCCGCCTCGTCTTCCGCCTCTTCTCAACCACCCGTGCCGCAGCAGGCCGCCGACCTGCCTGCCCGTTCCGGAAGCTGATGCCATGACCACGACGAATCCCTTCCTTCAACGCCGCCCCCGCTGGATCGCCGGCGCCGCCTGCCTGGTGGTGTGCGGCGGCGTGGCCTGGTCGGTTCACCACCCAGCCCATGCCGCCGCACCCGAGGCCACGGCGAAGCCGCCGCCGGTGCAGGTGACGACGACCCGCGTCAGGCAGCAGGACGTGCAGGTCTACCGGGCCGGCATCGGCACGGTGAATTCGATGGCGACCGTCACGGTGAAGGCGCGCATCGACGGCCAGCTCGACAAGGTCGGCTTCGTCGAAGGGCAGGACGTGAAGGCGGGCCAGCTGCTGGCCCAGCTCGATCCGCGCACGCTGCAGGCGCAGCTCGCGCAGTCGCAGGCGGCCCGTGCCAAGGACCAGGCGCAGCTCGCCAACGCG
>CALRYR010000343.1:0-5262 GCA_943372425.1 Variovorax sp. YR752
GACTGCGATGCCGTCGACATGTTCTCGAGCGCCGCCCTGCAGCGCCGTGCCTTCGAGCCGAGCGAGGGCATCGCGCCGCATGCGGCACGCCGCGCGCTGCAGCTGCGCCGCGACGCTGCGCCGACCGGCACGAACACCGTCGACGCCACGCTCCGCACCACCCTGCGTGCGCCGCTGCAGCGCTTCGCCGTGAACACCTTGCAGCGCCATCTGCGCGAACTGCGCGGCCGCAACGTCGAGGATGCGGCCCTGGTGGTGCTCGACAACGCCAGCGGCGAGGTGCTCGCGTGGGTCGGTTCGTCGGGCGTGCTCAGCCGCGCCGGCGAAGTCGATGCGGTGCTCGCGCAGCGCCAGCCCGGCTCGACGCTCAAGCCGCTGCTGTATGCCCAGGCCATCGGCGAGCGGCGCCTGACCGCCGCGTCGCTGATCGACGATTCGTCGGCCCAGATCAACACCGCCAGCGGCCTCTACATCCCGCAGAACTACGACCGGCAGTTCAAGGGGCTGGTGTCGGTGCGCACCGCGCTGGCCGCGTCACTCAACGTGCCGGCGGTGCGCACGCTGGTGATGGTCTCGCCCGAATCCTTCGCGCGCCAGTTGCAGGCCGCCGGCCTGCCGTTGCGGGAGAGCGGCGGCTACTACGGCTACAGCCTGGCACTCGGCAGCGCGGAGGTGTCGCTGCTGACGCTGACCAATGCCTACCGCACGCTGGCCAACGGCGGGCGCTTCGGCGAGACGCGGATGTTCCCGGCGACCGCAGCAACACCGGCGGCACGCACGCCGCCCGCCATCGACCCGCGTGCCGCCTTCATCGTTGGCGACATCCTGTCCGACGCCAACGCGCGCACCCGCACCTTCGGCGTCGACAGCGTGCTGGGCACCCGCTTCTGGACGGCGGTGAAGACCGGGACCAGCAAGGACATGCGCGACAACTGGGCCGTCGGCTGGTCGCAGCGCTACACGGTCGGCGTGTGGGTCGGCAACGCGGGCGGCGCGCCGATGTGGGACGTGAGCGGCACCAGCGGCGCCGCACCGGTGTGGGCCGAGGTGATGGGCTTCCTGCATGCGCGCGAGCCGAGCCGCGCGCCCGCGCCCCCACCCGGCGTGGTGCAGGTGCCGGTGCGCTTCGGGAACGAACTGGAAGCGCCGCGCAGCGAATGGTTCATCGCCGGCACCGAGCAGCGCGTCTTCGCGATCGATGCCGCGGCGGCCGGCGCGGGCAACCGCATCACGTCGCCGGCCGACGGGTCGATCATCGCGATCGACCCCGACATCCCGCCGAACCGCCAGCGCGTGCGCTTCGAGGCACAGGGCCAGGGCCTGCAGTGGCGCATCGACGGCAAGGCGTTCGCGCGCGGCAACCGGGCGCAGTGGATGCCCTGGCCGGGCCGCCATGTGGTCGAGCTGGCCGATGCCCGCGGCGAGGTGCTCGACCGCGTGCGCATCGAAGTGCGCGGCGCCGGCGTGCTGACGCCGGTCGCACGGCGACCCTGAGCTACCCGGCGGTAGCGACATACCCCCTTTGCAGGGTCGGATGCGTTTTTGACCGACAGCAGGGGGCGGTGCAGCGCCGCAGAATTGTGGACGCCAAAACCCACATAACAAGGCGATTCCATGTCCGTCACTGCTCCGCCCCTCTCGGGCGAATCGGGCGCTCCGCGCGCCTACACGTCCGAAGAAAAGCGCCACCGCATCTTCGCCATCATGGCGGCCTCGTCCGGCAATCTGGTCGAGTGGTTCGACTTCTATGTCTATGCCTTCTCGGCGCTCTATTTCGCCCCCGCGTTCTTCCCCAAGTCGGACCCGACCGCGCAGTTGCTGAACACCGCCGGCGTCTTCGCCGCCGGCTTCCTCATGCGCCCCATCGGCGGCTGGCTCTTCGGCCGCATCGCCGACCGCATGGGCCGCAAGACCTCGCTGCTCATCTCCGTGGCCATGATGTGCGGCGGCTCGCTGGTCATCGCCTGCCTGCCGACCTACGCGCAGATCGGTGCGTGGGCACCCTTTCTGCTGCTGGTGTGCCGCCTGTTCCAGGGCCTGTCCGTCGGTGGCGAGTACGGCACCACGGCCACGTACATGAGCGAGGTGGCGTTGCGCGGCCAGCGCGGCTTCTTCTCGTCTTTCCAGTACGTCACGCTGATCGGCGGCCAGCTGCTCGCAGTGCTGGTGATCGTGGTGATGGAACAGTTCCTGTCGGAGGCCGAGCTCAAGGCCTGGGGCTGGCGCATCCCCTTCGCGATCGGCGCGGTCGCCGCCGTCGTCGCGCTGCTGCTGCGCCGCACGCTGCACGAGACGCAGACGGCCGAAGCCAAGGCCAACAAGGAAGCCGGCAGCATGGCCGGGCTCTTCAGGCACCACAAGGCGGCCTTCTTCACGGTGCTGGGTTACACCGCCGGCGGTTCATTGATCTTCTACACCTTCACCACGTACATGCAGAAGTACCTGGTGAACACGGTGCACCTGCCGATCAAGACGACCAGCTACGTCATGACGGCCGCGCTGTTCGTCTACATGTGCATGCAGCCGGTGTTCGGCGCGCTGTCGGACCGCATCGGCCGCCGCAACAACATGCTGCTGTTCGGCGGACTCGGCGCGCTGGCGACGGTGCCGATCCTCACCGGCCTGCAGCACGTGACGAACCCGGTGGTCGCCTTCCTGCTGATCATCCTCGCGCTGGCCATCGTCAGCTTCTACACGTCCATCAGCGGCATCGTGAAGGCCGAGATGTTCCCGCCCGAAGTGCGCGCACTGGGCGTGGGCCTGGCCTATGCCGTGGCCAATGCGATCTTCGGCGGCTCGGCCGAGTACGTGGCGCTGGGCCTCAAGTCGCTCGGCCACGAATCGGCCTTCTACTGGTACGTGACGGTGATGATGGTCATCGCCTTCGCGGTGAGCTGGCGGCTGCCGCGGCAGGCGAGTTACCTGCATCACGATCACTGAAATAAGGCCCACCCCCGATGCGCCTGCGGCGCCTCCCCCTCCAGGGGGGCGCACCCAGCGGCCTGGCAAAGCCAGTTCCGCGGGTGCCCTGGTCTCGGTCGTGCCGGTTTCATGCGATGCGGCCGTGGGAGGCCGAGAGGCGTGAGCTCTTCAGCGTCCTGCGGCAGGGGTACGGCTCGCCAGCGGCGGCGGCGTGTAGTCGGGGCGCAGGTGGCAACCCTTGCCGAAACCGGCCTCGTAGCGGGCGCACAGGTCGGTGACCTTCTGCGGCGTCGGCTTGTCGCCGCGGTCGATCCAGTCGAGCAGTGACGTCATCAGCGCCGGGTACTCCGCATCGCTCAGGTAGCTGTGCTGTGACTCGTCACTGAAAGTCTGCACCAGCTGGTTCGACGCGCCGGCCGCATCCACGATCTCGCGGTAGGCACTCTCCAGCTCCACGAAGGCTGTCGGGTCGTGGATGGCATGCAGCGTGAGCACCGGCAGGCGCAGGCGGCCGGTGGGGCGGCTGTCGTTGCTCAGCATGCCGACCGCCTGCGGATCGGCCTCGTAGCGCAGCACGCCGGCGTTGAGCGCCGCATCGTCCGCCGAGCCGGCGTACACGACACGCGCGTTGCCGAACGGGTTGCGGCCCCCGAGCCGCTTTTGCGTCAGGTCTTCGAACAGCCACGTCGCCCAGCCGAGGTGGGCCACCAGGGTGCGCTCGGGAATCTTCACCACCGAAAGGATCGTCTTAAGCCGCGCCGCCTGCTCGGCACTGCGCTGTGATGCGGGCAGGCCGACGCCGGTGCATTCCTTGACGCGTTCGGCCAGTTGATGGCGCGTGAGCGTCGCGCCCGCCGGCAAGCCCATCCACAGCGGGTACTGTGGCTCGTCGGGCTTGGGATGGTTGCGGCAGACATACTGGTAGACGACGCGCAGGTCGAGCCGGAACGCATAGGCATCGACGCCGCCGCCGAGCACGCCGCTGGTGAGCAGCACGCCGTCGTAGGCGGGCCGTTGGCCGGGCACCGGGCCATACAGTTCGGCCGCCTTGGACGCCACACCACCGCCATAGCTCTGGCCATGCAGCACGGTGCGCCGCGGCGGGCCGAAGTTCGCGATGAAGAGCTTGCGCAGCCGCTCAGTGTCCTCGGCCGCCATGGTCACGCCGTAGCCGCCACGTCGATAGGTCGAGCCGGCCCAGGCGTAGCCGGCCTTCACCATCACGGACCAGCGCGTCAGGTCCTCCGCGCCGCGCTGCAGCGTCGGCGCACCCAGCGACGGGCCGCCGTGCGCATGCATCACCAGCACGTCGTGCTGCCATTGGGCGGGGATGGCGATCCAGTAGAGCGCGCCATCGCCGTCGCGGCCGTTGTAGCACTTGGCGTCGGCCGGGACGGTGGCCGGGCATGCCACCGGCACGGGCCGGGTCTCGATGGCCTGCGCGGGCAGGCTGGCGGCCATCGCCAGGAAGAAGGACAGTGCGCTCAGCCAGCGCGCATGAACGGCAGGGAAGGATGTGCGCGTCGCGGCACGGCGGCGGCAGGTCAATGAAAGCATGGGTCTCCGATCGGGCCTTCGAGGCCTCTAGGGTGGCAAGGCACCGACGATAGGCCTGTGCCTGACCCGCGGTCAAATAAGATGAACAGCCACTTCCGATATGGAAAAGATATGGAGATGCGAGCACTGCGCTACTTCGCGGCCGTCGCCGAGACGGGCCACATGACGCGTGCCGCGGAACGCCTGGGCATCCAGCAACCGCCGTTGAGCGTGCAGATCAAAGCGCTGGAGCGCGAGCTCGGCCTGCAGCTGTTCCGGCGCCATCCGCGCGGCGTCGCGCTCACGGATGCGGGGCGGCAGTTCCAGGCCGAGACGCTGCGCATGCTCGCGGGCATGGACGCCATGCAACAGCGCATGGCACAGGTCGCGCAGGGGCAGGAAGGGACGCTGGCGATCGGGTTCACGAGTTCGGCGGCCGCGCACCGCTTCATGCCCGAAGCCCTGCGCGCCTTTCGCCGGAGCCATCCACGCATCGCGCTGCAGCTGCGCGAGCACAACGCGGCAGACCTGACCGAAGCGCTGGCCGCCGGCGAGCTGCACGGCGGACTGCTGCGCGTGCCGGTGGCGCAACCCGAGGAGCTGGTGTTCGAGACGCTGTTGCGCGAGCCGGTGATGGTGGCGTTGCCGAGCGACCACCGGCATGCGCTTGCGCGCGGCAAGGCACCGGGGCGGCCGCTGTCACTGGCGCAGTTGTGCGCCGAGGACCTGATCCTGGTCCGCCGGCCCGGCGCGCCCGGTCTCTACGCCAACCTGCTCGCGCTGTGCCACGCGAAGGGACTGCAG
>CALRYR010000344.1:0-5260 GCA_943372425.1 Variovorax sp. YR752
TGACCGGCCGACACGTCGAGATCGACACGTTCATGGCGGGTGTCGTCGCCCTGGCGCTCTCCTTCGGCGCCTACGTGGCCGAGATCGCCCGCGGCGCCCTGCTGTCGGTGCCCACCGCACAACGAGAGGCCGCCCGAACATTGGGCCTGTCCCGGTTTCAGACGCTTTGCACGGTTGTGCTGCCGCAGGCGGCCCGTGCGGCGCTGGCTCCTTTCGGCAACCAGTTCATCGTGCTGCTCAAGCAGACGTCCATCGTGTCCATCGTGGGCTGCGACGAACTCATGAGAAAGGCCGCCGAAGCTTCTGGCGCCACGCGGCAACCGTTCACGATCTACCTGGCGACGGCGTGCATCTACCTGGCACTGACCGCGCTCCTGACGCTCTGCCTCGAATGGGCAGAGCGTAGAGCCGCGTCGCTGGCGGGGAGGTGATCCGTCATGTTCGACGTCACCCTTCTCGGGTCCATCCTGCCAACGCTGTTGACCGGTGCCAAGCTCACGCTAGTAATCACCGTGTTGGTCGTCCTCGTGGGCATCGCGCTGGCGCTGCCGGTCGCCCTGGGCAAGAGCTCGCCGCTCCGTGGGCTGCGGGTGGCGGCCAACGCGTACATCCTGTTCTTCCGGGGCACGCCTGCGCTGGTCCAGCTCTTCCTGCTTTACTACGGCGCAGGTCAGTTCCAGCTCGTTCGCGATTCATTTCTGTGGCCGCTCCTGCGGGATCCGTTCTGGTGCGTCGTGATGGCGCTCGGCCTGAACTCGGCAGCCTACGCCGGAAAGACCCTGGCCGCCGCCCTCGACGCCATCCCCACGGGAATTCGTGAAGCCAGCTTCGTGCTCGGCCTCAGCCGGGCGCACGCGTTCTGGCGTATCGACCTGCCCCTGGCCCTGCAAACGGCGCTGCCAGCCCTGGGAAACGACGTCATCCTGACCTGCAAGGCGACCTCGCTCGCCAGCACGGTGACGCTGCTCGAGCTCACCGGCACGGCCCGCCTGCTCACCTCGGAGACCTATGCGCCGTACGAGGTGTTCTTCGGTGCCGGCCTCGTCTACCTCGCGATCAACTACCTCCTGATGTTCGGCCTACGCAGGCTGGAACGCCATATCAACCTCCAGGCATCCCCACAGCCATCATGAAATTCATCACTCTAGGACCCGCCGGTAGCAACCACGAGTACGTGACGCTGCGCTATCTCGATTTCCATGGGCTGAGCGACCACGCCACCGTGGTGCTGGCGACCGACTTCGCGCAGGGCGCGGATGCTGTGTTGAAGGGCACCGCCGATTTCCTGATCCAGTGTGCCGTTCACCCGTCGTGCACCGCGACGATGGGCAGATTCTTCGAAGGACTGTTTGCGATCGACACGTTCATCTCCCGCAGCCAGGATCTGGCGATCTTGCAGCGAAACGACGCCGTTCAGCCTCGCTCGCTGGCGGTCATGCGCCCGACGCTCGACTACATCGATGCTCGGCAGTGGGAGCGCATCAAGCTGGTGGGGACGGTTGCCGAAGTGACCAGCGGTCTCCTGTCCGGCAAACATGACGCTGGCCTGGGCTATGCAGCGGCGGCACAGTCGCATCCCGACATCCTGCATGTGACGCAGTTCATCGGGACGGTGGACGATGCGTGGATCGTCTACGGACGGACTCGCGTGAGCGGAGGAAAGCTCTTGGCGTGGCCCGACAGCCCGGCCAAACGCCTCTATGGACAGGCGGCATGACAATGATGGCTGAACCCATCCGGCCACTCGTGGTCCACGTCGCGAAGGTCTCGAAGCATTTCGGGGCCAATCAGGTGCTTCGTGAAGTCGACATGACCGTGACGGCCGGCGAGCGCGTGGTCGTGTGCGGACCCTCCGGTTCAGGCAAGTCGACGCTTGCGCGATGCATCAGCGGGCTCGAGGGTTATGGCAGCGGCACCGTGAGCGTCAACGGCATGACGATCTCGCCGCAGATGCGCCACAGGGATCTCGTCGCCGCCAGCATCGGAATGGTCTTCCAGCAGTTCAACCTGTTCCCGCATCTGACGGCACTGGAGAACTGCACTCTGGCGCAGACATGGGTGCGGCGTCGATCGAAGAGCGAGGCGCGTGAAATCGCGCTGGCGTATCTCGCGAAAGTTCGGCTGGCCGACAGGGCCTCGGCCTACCCGGCTCAACTCTCAGGCGGCCAACAGCAACGCGTTGCCATCGCCCGCGCGTTGTGTTTGAACCCGTCCGTGATGCTCTTCGACGAGGCCACCTCCGCCTTGGACCCCGAGATGGTCAAGGAGGTGCTGGAGACCATGATCCTCCTGGCACGCGATGGCATGACGATGATCTGCATCACGCATGAAATGGGATTTGCACGGGCGGTCGCAGACAAGGTCGTGTTCATGGACGCCGGATGTGTCGTGCAGGAAGCCTCGCCGGACGTGTTCTTCAGCGCGAACACGGATCCAAGGATCCACCGATTCCTCAGCCAGGTCTTCTGAACCATGCAAACCATCGCGTCGACCCATGCATTGGGATCGCTGCTTCGGCGGCGGATCGAGGTGACCGGGAATCGTCGACACCTCGCGCGCTGCTCGCTCAGCATCCGTGCTCCCTGAACACCTCCGCATGGGTCCGTAAAGACGTCTATGCGCAAGCCCGTCCTCCAGCCTGCATCCCAGGCCTGATCCGGCCGATCGCCTGGCGCACGCTTCCAAAATCTCTCAAGGAGTGTCCATGAAGAAGTTCGTTTTCTCTGCCGCAGACCGTTGTGTGGGCGCGGTTGTCGCCTGCGTGTTCCTGGTGTCCTGTGCCTCCGCACAGCCCGCACCACCCAGCGACTTCTCGCGGCTCGTCGAGCTGAGTGCATCTCGCCTCGAGATTTCGCGCCAAGTCGCGCTCACCAAATGGGACAGTGGCTTTCCTGTTGCCGACCCACCCGGCGACCCACGCGAGCAGCAGGTCATCGCCGCCGCAGCCGCAGAAGCAGCGAAGCGCGGTGTGTCGCTCGAGTTGGCCAGCGCGTTCTTCGCGGACCAGATCGAGGCGAGCAAGCTGATCCAGATCGCACTCATGGCCAGTTGGCGGCGCGCCGGTGAGGCGCCCAAGGAACCGCGCGCCGATCTGAGCGGACAGCTCCGCCCGGCCCTTGACCGGCTGCGGCCGATGTTCATCGACGAGCTGAAGGCGACACAGCGCCTTCGCGAGGCGCCGGAATGCAAAAGCCGATTGGCCAACGCCACCGCCAACCTCGCGAGGGCCCGCCAGATGGCGCCCCTTTTTGTCGTGGCACTGGACCGAGGACTGGCACGGGTCTGCGGTGATTGAACTGCGCGGTGCCACTCGCGATTCAGGGGCGGGTTCTCGATCCCATCTCAAGCGGATAAGGCGTTTTGCGTTCTGAGGAGTGAGTTTCGCGCCATGGCGACGCGGCGCCCCTACCTGATCGAGCAGTTGTGCGTCAGGGCCGAACGGCAAACGATGGAAGTGCCCCAACTTTCACGAGAGACGGCCATGCGCACCCTCCTCATCGACAACCACGACTCGTTCACCTACAACCTCTACCAGTACCTCGCTGCAGCCAACGATCAGGAGCCCCTCGTTGTCCGGAACGATGAGATGCCCTGGGAAGACGTCGAAAAGCTCGGCTTCGACAACATCGTGATCTCGCCCGGCCCCGGCAGGCCGCAACGTCCAAAGGACCTCGGCGTCTCGGCCGACGCGCTTCGACATGCAGACGTGCCCGTGCTGGGGGTGTGCTTGGGACACCAGGCGATGGCGCACGCCTGCGGCGGCACGGTCGACTTGGCGGTGCGACCAATGCACGGCCGCCTCGACAAGATCTCACATGCACAGACGGATCTGTTCCGGGGCATTCCGGACCGCTTTGAAGCGGTGCGCTATCACTCTCTGGCGGTCACGCACCTTCCGAGTTCGCTGGAGCCGCTCGCCTGGACCTCTGATGGCACCCTGATGGCGCTGCGACATGTTGCTCGCCCCTGGTGGGGCGTCCAGTTCCACCCCGAGTCGATCTGCACCGAATTTGGCGCCAGGCTGCTTCGCAACTTCCGCGATCTCAGTCAGGAGTGGCGCGCGGCGCCCCACCGGCGCCGCCACTCGGTCGGCAGCGTCGCCTATGCGCTGCCACCCGCCGAAGGCCGCTTGCACGTGCATGTCGAATGGCTCGACACCGTGGTCACGGCAGAGGAGATGTACACCACGGCGTTCAGCGCATCACCCATGTCGTTCTGGCTCGACAGCAGCTTGACGGACAGCGGTCGCGCGCGATTTTCCTTCATGGGCGATGCGTCCGGGCCGCGTGGCGAAGTCATCCGATACGACGCCCGGACCCGCAGCATCGAGATCGACCGCGGCCGCACGTCCGAGCTGCGCGCAGAAAGCGTGTTCGACTACCTGCAGGCGCAGCTGGCGTTGCCTCGACCCGTGACCCCCCTCCTCCCTTTCGACTTCCATGGCGGCTTTGTCGGGTACTTCGGGTACGAATCGATGTCCGGCCCGGCCGCTCGGCAGGCCGCAACGGCCGCCATGCCGGACGCCGCGTGGATCAGGGCCGACCGGTTCATTGCCTTCGACCATGCGGAGCACATCACTTGGGTCGTTTGCCTCGACGCGCAACATGCCTGCGACGTCAATCGCGAATGGATGCGGCGAATGCGCCAACAACTCGCCACCCGACCAAGCGTACCGGCAACGGCAGCGGAGGCGCAGCAACCACCGGCAACCAGTCTGGGTGTCCTCGGCTGGAGAACCTCCCTTGCGGCCTACCGCGATCGGATCCTCGATGCCCAGGCGGAGATCCTGCAGGGCGAGACCTACGAGGTTTGCCTGACGAATCAGTTGCAAGCCGCTGGGGCCATCGAGCCGCTCGGCGTTTATCGGCTGCTCCGTCGGCGCAACCCGGCACCCTACGCCGCCTTCTTGAGGCTGGCCGACCACGCAGTCCTGTGCGCTTCGCCGGAGCTGTTCCTGCGTATCGGGCAGGATCGCTCGGTCGAATCCAAGCCGATCAAGGGCACGGCGGCGCGAGGCGCAACGTCGGAGGAGGATCAGGCGATCACGGTCGAACTGGCCCAGGACGAAAAGACCCGTGCCGAGAACCTGATGATCGTGGACCTCCTGTGCAACGACCTCAATCGTGTGTGCGATGTCGACAGCGTGCATGTTCCAAGCCTGTTCAGCGTCGAAACGTACGCCACGGTGCATCAGCTGGTCAGCACGATCCGGGGCCGACTGCGCGCGGACCGCACCGTCATCGACTGTGTGCGTGCTGCC
>CALRYR010000345.1:0-5250 GCA_943372425.1 Variovorax sp. YR752
CTGCCTGGGTGCCGGCCTGGTCGGTGTGACGCTGGGCGCCTTCGGCGCGGGCATGGTGGTGGGCGCGCTGTTGGCGCCGCGCCTCGTGCGCGCCATGCCTTTCGGCCGCGCGATCCAGCTCGGGCCGGTGGTGTCGGTGGCCGCCGCCGCGACCATGGTCGCCACGTTGCTCGTGCCGAGCGCCTGGGTCGCGGGGTTTTCCTTCTTCCTCTTCGGCGCGGGGCCGATCGTGTGGACCATCACGTCGACCACGCTGCGCCAGAGCCTCACGCCCGCCGCGATGCTCGGTCGTGTGGGCGCGCTGTTCCTCACGGTGAATGCGGGCGCGCGGCCGGTGGGTGCCGCGCTGGGCGGGCTGGTCGGCGCGCGCTGGGGCGAGGCCGCCTGTCTGTGGTTGGCGCTCGCGGGCTTCGTGCTGCAGGCGCTGCTGATCGTGCGATCGCAGGTCGGCGGGCTGCAGCGGCTGCCCGAAGCGGTGGCTTAGTTCTGCGCGAAGCAGTAGAGCAAGCCGCCGCCGCCGGTCTTCTTCAACGCATCGAGGCTGCAGCCCTGCGTGGCATGCGACGAGTTCCACGACTTCGACGGGGCATCGTCGCGCAGGCCCATGCGGTCATGGTGGCCGACCAGCGCGGAGCCGTCGCCGCTCTTCGTCCAGTTGCCGCAGGTGTTGTCCTTGCCGTCGTTCACCGCGCGGCCATCGGGCGACGAGCCGGTGAGCATGTCGTGCAGGTTGACCGGGTCGCCGCGGCCGCTGATGGTGCTGCCCCGTTCGGTCAACGCGGTCTGCTTGGTGAGGTTGTTGGCGTCGCTGTGCAGGTTGGCCACGCTGGTGGCGATCACGTCGCCCTTGAGGTTGCGCCACGGCCCGTTGCCGATGCGATCGCGCGCATCGACGGACGGGCTGCCGGGCATCGCGCTCGCACTGAGGTAGGCGCGCCAGGTGCGGCTGCCGGCACCGGCGCTGGTGGCGAGCGCCTGGCAGTAGCGGTCGGCGCCGGCCAGGCCGCCGAAGTCGGCACCCTTGCCCGGGTTGGTGCTGGTCACGAAAAAGCTCATGCCGGCCTGCGGCGTCGACGGGCCCATGGCGCCGCACGCGGCCAGCAGTGCGGCCGCGCTGGCAGCGAGTGCGACGAAGGATGAACGACGGATCATGGCGATGCTCCTGAGCAAGGGAAGGGCGGATGAGGCGAAATCGGCTGGACGGTACGCGCGGCCGACGGACGTGGCAAGGGGGGTGACCCGGCCACGGCGCAAAATGCACCGATGAAAGCTCCTCCCCGTTTACAGTCGCTGGTCGACGAAGGCCTGATCGACACCGTGGTGCGCCAGCTCATGAGCGGCAAGGAAGCGATGGTCTATGTGGTGCGCTGCGGCGATGAAACGCGCTGCGCCAAGGTCTACAAGGAAGCGACGAACCGCAGCTTCCGCCAGGCCGTCGACTACACCGAGAACCGCAAGGTCAAGAACACGCGCCTGCAGCGCGCCATGGCCAAGGGCACCAAGTTCGGCCGGCAGGCCACCGAGGCCGCCTGGCAGAGCGCTGAGGTCGACGCGCTCTACCGCCTGGCCGCGGCCGGCGTGCGCGTGCCGGTGCCCTACAACTTCTGCGACGGCGTGTTGTTGATGGAGTTGGTGACCGATGCCGAAGGCGATGCCGCACCGCGCCTGAACGATGTGGTCTTCACGCCCGACGATGCACGCCGCCACCATGCGTCGCTGCTCGTCGAAGTGGTTCGCATGCTGTGCGCGGGCGTCGTGCACGGGGACCTGTCGGAGTTCAACGTGCTGCTGTCGGCCGACGGGCCAGTCGTCATCGACCTGCCGCAGGCGGTGGACGCGGCGGGCAACAACCACGCGCGGCGCATGCTGTTGCGCGACGTGGAGAACCTCCGCGTCTTCTTCGGCCAGTTCGCGCCCGAGTTGCTGCAGACCCGGTACGGCGAGGAGATCTGGAACCTCTACGAGCGCGGCGAGCTGGACCCCGCCACAGCGCTCACGGGTCGCTTCGAGAGGGCGACGGGACCGGTCGATGTCGGCGGCGTGCTGCGCGAGGTGGACGACGCCCGCGCCGAAGAGGCTGCCCGCCGCCAGCGGATGGCAGCGGGCTGACGGGCCTGCACCGCGAGCGGTTGCACACGTTCATCAGAATTCGCCCCTGCCTTACGTCGCGTACACATGGCGCAGGCAGCATGAAGGCTCCTGAAATCAACGCACCCAAGGAGTTGCCATGATGAAGAAGATGTCCCTTGCCGTCGGCACCGCCGCACTTCTGGCACTGGCCGCCCTGAGTGCGCCGGTTCAGGCACAGCACTACGACCATCGGCCGATCGTCCGACCGCACGTCCTTCCGCCCCCGCCGCCTCCGCCGCGCCACTTCGTGCGGCCGGGCTATGACCATCGGTACGACCGTCGTCATGACCATCGCCGTTACGACCGCCACGGCCCCCGCCGCGGCATGCGCGACAGCGACCGCGATGGCGTGCCAAACCGCTACGACCGCCGGCCGAACAACCCGTACCGTTCCTGAACGGGTGAGGGCCTCAACGCCCCTCGCGCCGAAACTCGCCGGGCGTCGTACCGGTCCATTCGCGGAAGGCGCGTGAAAAGCTCTTCTCGTTGCGAAAGCCCACGGCCAGCGCGATCTGCTTGATCGGCCGGCTCGTGCGCCGTAGCAACTCGGCAGCCTGCGCCTGACGCACCTCGTCTTTCAAGGCCTGCAACGGCACGCCTTCTTCCTGCAGTTGCCGATGCAGCGTGCGGCTCGACATGTGGAGCAGCGCAGCGATGGCGTCGGCCGTCGCGGCTTCGGCCGGCCGCAGGCGCAGCAGTTCGCGCACGCGCTCGCCCAGCAGCCGGTCGCGGCGGTACTGCAGCACCGTCAGCGGCAGGGCGCGCTTGAGCATCGTGCGCAATGCGGCCTCGTCGCGCTGCAGCGGCAGATGGAGGTAGCGCTCGTCGAAGCTGTAGCTGGCGCGCTCGGCGTCGAAATGCAGGGCGCCGGTGAACATCAGCGGATAGGCGTCGCGGTGCGGCGGCGGCGCGAACGGGAAGTCCGCGCTGCGCAACGAGATGCGCGAGTCGATCGCCCAGCAGGCGTAGCCGTGCAGGAAGCGCAGGCTCGACACCAGACAGAATTCGCGGAACGCACCCAGGTCTCGGTGCTCCGTGATCGACACCGTCGCCACGCCGCCCGCCACCTGCAGGTCGACCACGATGTCTTCGGTCAGCAGGCGGTGGTGGCGGCACCAGCGCTTGATGGCAACGCCCAGGTCCGGCGCAGTGAGCGAAGCGCGGCACAGCATGCCGTAGCTGCCCCACGGCAAGCGCCTCGAGAACCAGCCGAGCGCTTCGTCGTCGAGTTCCTGCATCGCATGCGCATTGAGCGCCTCGAACTGCAGCGCTGTCACGTGCGCGTTCGCCTTGCCGACTTCGCGCGGCGCGATCTGTGCCGCGCGCAGCGCCTTCGACGGGTCAGCGCCATAGTGCGCATAGCCCTGCATGATCGCTCGCACGAAGGCCATCGGCGTGGCGGCACGGCCTGGCTTGAGGAAGGCGGGGGCAGTCATGGCGGAGGGGCGTTCGGCTGGCGCAATTTGCAACCATTGTGGCGGCAAATGCGCCGGGGGCGGGCGTAAGCTGCGGCTTTTGCGCGCGTGGCCGCCTTGCGCAGCGCGCGTTCCCCAAGAGGAGACAAGCATGCCCGCCCCGAGCCTTCCCGGTTTGAACTTCGACCTCGGCGACACCGTCGATTCCCTGCGCGAGGCGATCGACGATTTCGCGCACCACGAGATCACGCCGCGCGCCGCCGAGATCGACCGCGAGAACCTGTTCCCGTACGACCTGTGGAAGAAGCTCGGCGACCTCGGCCTGCACGGCATGACGGTCAAGGAAGAGTACGGCGGCACCGAACTCGGCTACCTGGCGCACATCGTCGCGATGGAAGAGGTGTCCCGCGCTTCGGCCTCGGTCGGCCTGTCGTACGGCGCGCATTCCAATCTTTGCGTGAACCAGATCCACCGCAACGGTAGCGAGGCACAGAAGAAGAAGTACCTGCCCAAGCTGGTGAGCGGCGAACACGTCGGCGCCTTGGCGATGAGCGAGCCCAACGCCGGCTCCGACGTCGTCAGCATGAAGCTGCGCGCCGAGAAGAAGGGCGACCGCTACGTGCTCAACGGCGGCAAGATGTGGATCACCAACGGCGGCGATGCCGACACGCTGGTCATCTACGCCAAGACCGAGCCCGAGATGGGCGCCCGCGGCATGACCGCCTTCATCGTCGAGAAGGGCTTCAAAGGCTTCAGCGCTGGCACCAAGCTCGACAAGCTGGGCATGCGCGGCAGCAACACGTACCCGCTCTTCTTCGACAACTGCGAAGTGCCCGAGGAGAACGTGCTGGGCGGCGAGGGCATGGGCGCCAAGGTGCTGATGAGCGGCCTCGACTACGAGCGCGCCGTGCTCTCGGGCGGCCCGCTGGGCATCATGGCCGCGTGCATGGACGCGGTGATCCCGTTCGTGCACGAGCGCAAGCAGTTCGGCCAGAGCATCGGCGAGTTCCAGCTGATGCAGGGCAAGATCGCCGACATGTACTCGACGTGGCAGGCCACGCGTGCCTACGTCTACGCCGTGGGCAAGGCCTGCGACCGCAACGACCACGCACGCACCTTCCGCAAGGACGCCGCCGGCGCCATCCTGTACTCGGCCGAGAAGGCGACCTGGATGGCGGGCGAGGCGATCCAGGCGTTGGGCGGCGTCGGCTACACCAAGGACTTCCCGGTCGAGCGCCTGTGGCGCGATGCCAAGCTGTACGAGATCGGTGCCGGCACCAGCGAGATCCGCCGCATGCTGATCGGCCGCGAACTGTTCAACGAAACCGCCTGAGGCCGCCCGATGGCAGCGAACCCCAGCTACGCCCAGGGCGCCACCGACATTCCGTTGATCGAGCAGACGCTCGGCGCCTTTTTCGACGACATGGTGGCGAAGCAGCCGGACCGCGAGGCGCTGGTGAGCCGCCACGAAGGCCAGCGCTTCACCTACCGTGAACTGCAGGCTGCTGCCAATCGGCTTGCCAGCGCGCTGCTGAAGACCGGCCTGAAGCCCGGCGACCGTGTCGGCATCTGGTCGCACAACAACGCGCCATGGATCCTGATGCAGATCGCGACCGCCAAGGTCGGGTTGGTGCTGGTCAACATCAACCCGGCCTACCGCACCTCGGAGGTTGAGTACGCGCTGAACAAGGTCGGCTGCAAGCTG
>CALRYR010000346.1:0-5243 GCA_943372425.1 Variovorax sp. YR752
CGGTGCCTCGCGCCTGGCCCGCTCAAGCCATTCAGTCCACGCGGATGTTCTTGGCCTTGACGATGCGGCTGTAGATGTCGGCGTCCCGGCTCACCATCGCCACCATCTCGGCCTGCGTCAGGCCCAACGGTTCGCTGTTGAGGTCGCGGATGCGCTTGGCCAAGTCGGGATCTTGGCTGGCCTGGACCATCAGCGCGTTGAAGCGCGTGACGATCGGTGCGGGTGTCGCCGATGCCGCCCACAGACCGTGCCACGACATCATCGTCAGGCCGGGCACTACTTCCGACAGCGTGGGCACGTCGGGCATGGCGGGGTGGCGCGTCTCGCCGGAATAGGCCAGCGCCCGCACGCGGCCGCCGCTGATCTGCGGGTAGCCGGTGGCGATGGGTTCCATCAGCGTGTCGACCTGGCCGCCGATCAGGTCGGCCACCGGGCTGCCGCGGTAAGGCACGTGCAGCATCTCGGTCTTCGTCTCGTCCTTGAGCCACTCGACGATCAGGTGCGACGGGCTGCCGGCGCCGTAGGACGCATGCGAGATGGTGCCCGGCTTGGCCTTCGCGGCGGCGACCAATTCCTTCACCGACTTCATGGGCGAATTGGCCGGCGCGATCAGCACCAGGCCTTGCCGCATGGTGGTCGCCACCGGCACGAAATCCTTCTGTGGGTCGTAGGGCAGCTTGCTGTAGATGTACGGGTTGATGGTGAACCCGGTCGACAGGTTGTAGAGGTAGGTGTAGCCATCGGCCGGCGCCTTGGCCACGGTGTCGGCCGCCAGGTTGCCGGCGGTGCCGGGCTTGTTGTCGATCACCACCGGCACGCCGAGCTGCTTCGACGCGTAGTCGCCGTACAGCCGGGCGAAGATGTCCGGCGGCGTGCCCGGCGCGAAGCCGACCACGATGCGGATGGGCTTGTTCGGCCAGGGCGCGGGCTGTGCGGCGGCGAGGCTGCACGCCAGGCCCAGGCAGAGGGCCGTCAACCATTGAATTCTCGAACGCATGTCTGTCTCCTTATGGCGGGCGCTCGCCCGCTTGTTTGAAAAATCGCGCTGCTGTCTGGTGCGTGGGTGGCGTGCGGTCTCCTCAGTCGATCTGCGCGCCGGAGCGCTGCACGGCCTCGCCCCATTTGGCGATCTCGGCGCTCGCGAAGGCGTCGAGCGCGGCACCGCTCAGCTCGCTGGGCTCGATGCCCTGCTGCGACAGCTTCTCGCGCACCTCCGGCTGCGCCAGCACGAGGCGCGTGGCCTCGCGCAGACGGTCGCGCTGGTCGGCCGGCATGGTGGCCGGCGCGTACAACATGAACCAGGCGACGAGGTCGAAGTCGGGCACGCCCTGCTCGATCAGCGTGGGCACGTCGGGCGCGGCGGCGCTGCGTTTGGCGCTGGACACGCCCAGTGCGCGCAGCCGGCCGGCCCGCACCTGCGGCAGCACCGCAGCCGGGTGATAGAACATGAACTGCACGTTGCCGGCGACCAGCTCGGTCATGGCCTGCGCGCCGTCGCGGTAGGGCACGTGCACGAACTTCTTTCCGAGCCGCACGTTGAGCAGCTCGCCGGCCAGGTGGCCCGAGGTGCCGTTGCCGGCGGAGGCGAAATTGACGGCCGCGTCGCCAGCCCGGCGCAGGTCGGCCACGTTCTTCCAAGGCGAGGCGGTCGGCACCACCAGCAGTGTCGGCGTGGCGCCGACGAAGCCCAGCGGCGCGAAGTCGCGCAGCGGCGAATAGCTCAGGCGCTTGTAGAGCGACGGGTTGATGGCGTGTGTGCCCACCGTGCCCATCAGCAGCGTCTGGCCGTCGGTGCCCGACTTGGCGACCTGCTCGCTGCCGATGGCGCCGCCCGCGCCGGGCTTGTTCTCGACGATCACGGCCTGGCCGAGTTGCCTGCCCAGCGCGTCGGCCAGCGTGCGGCCGACGATGTCGGTCGTCGTGCCCGCGCCGAAGGGCACAACCAGCTTGATGGGGCGCGACGAGGGTGCCTGTGCGATGGCTGCACCGGCGGCCAGCAGCGTGCCGGCGATCACCAGACGGCGCGTGAGGCGCCGCGTCATGTCGATGCCCCGAAGCCGGCGGGCACGTCGCCCTCGTACTGCAGCTCGCGCGTGGCCTGGTACGACAGCGCGAAGCCGCTCGGCGTCTCGGCTTCTTCCGCCAGGTGGGCGATCAGTCCTGCGGTGCGCGCGAGGATCGGCACGCCGCGCAGCGATGCGACCGGGAAGCCCACGCCCAGAAGCACGGCCGGAATGGCGGCCGAGACGTTCAGCCGCAGCTCCTTACCGACGATGTCGGGGATCACGCGTTCGATGGCCTGCGCGATGCGCACGAAGCGCAGGTTGGCACCGGCTTCGGTGGCGACGGCGATGAGGCGATCGACGCGCGGGTCGTTGCTCTTGTGCAGCGGGTGTCCGTAGCCGGGAATCGAGCGGCGCTCGGCCTTCAGCGTGCGGATGACGTCGGCCGCGACATCGTCGAGCGCCTCGCCCGCATCGACGCGGGCCGCGACCTCGGTGAAGAGCCGGCCTGCCGTTTCCGATGCGCCGAGGATCACCGAGCCGCAGCCCAGGATGCCCGCGGCGACGGCGCCTTGCAACGCGTCGGGCGCGGCGGCGTAGGTCATGCGGCTGGCCTGCACGCTGGGCACCAGGCCGTGCTCGGCGATGGCGACCAGCGTGGCGTTGAGCACGGCGCTGCAGGTGGCGTCGGGGCGCTTGCCGGTGAGCAGCAGGAAGAAGTAGTCCGCGAAGCTGACGTGGCCGATGAGGTCGTTGCACAGGTCTTGCCCGCGCACGACGATGGTGTGTTCGTTCGACGTGCAGATGGCGGTGCGCGGGACGGTGGACTTGCCGATTTTCATGATGACGTGCGGGCTCAGGCGGCCGTGGGTTGCAGGTGGAAGTCGTAGTGCGCAGACCAGTAGGGCGCGTCCAGCGTGCGGCCATCGGGTGCCTGGCCCGCGGGGTGCGACTCGAAGTCGACGATCAGGCTGGGCCGCACGCCGAACACCGCGTCGGAGTCGATGTAGGGGCTGCCCGCGACGAAGAGGTGCGTGGTCACCGGCACATGCGAGGGGGCCGACACCATCATGTGGATGTGGCCCGGCCGGTTGGGGTGGCGGCCCATGCCGTCGAGCATGCGGCCGACCGGGCCGTCGACCGGCACCGGGTAGTACGACGGCCGGATCGACCAGAACCAGTAGCGGCCTTCGGCGTCGGTGCGGATGCGCGCGCGTGCGGCCATGCCGGCGCCTTCGACCTGCATGTCGTACACGCCTTCGCCGTCGCCCGACCAGATGTCGAGCAGCGCGCCGGCGATCGGCTGGCCGCGCGTGTCGGTGACACGGCCGCTGTAGAAGGTCGGTTCGCCCGGCGTGCCCTTGGCGATGTCGGATCCGCAGGGCATCTCCGGCGCGCCGGCCCAGTAGTAGGGGCCCTGCACGGTGGCTTCGGTGGTCGGTGTCACGGGCAGGTCACCGGTGGCGCCTGCACGCTTCGCGTCGCGTGCCGCGCGTAGCTGGTCGAGCATCACGACCATCATCGAAGCGCCGAGCGTGTCCGACAGCAGGATGAACTCCTGGCGCTTGTCGTCGCAGGCCTTGCCGGTGGCAGTGAGAAATTCGATGCCGCGCATCCATTCGTCCGGCTTCAGGTCGACCTCGCGGATGAAGGCGTGCAGGTGCGTGATGAGCGACGTCATGACCTGCGCGAAGCGCGGGTCGGTGGCGCCTGCTAGCCGCTGCAGCGCGGCCTGGGTCAGTTCGTTTTCGTTCGAGGGGGTCATGGGTCTTGTCTCCGATGTCTTGTGGGGGATGCGAGCTCAGGCTTCGCGCAGCCGCTGTCGCAGCGGCTCGACGATGGCGTCGTTGTCGGCGCCGAGCGTCGGCGGTGCCGTGACGTCGAGCGGGCGTTCGCCGTCGAAGCTCACGGGCGAGCGGATGGTGCGCCACTCGCCGCCTTCCGGATGCGGTGCGCTCACCTCCAGCTGGAGGTGCCGCGCCTGCGGGTCTTCCATCGCTTCGCGCGTGTCGTACATCGGCGCGTGCGGCACGTCTTCGGCTTCGAGCCGCGCGCACCAGTCGGCGCGGGTGCGCGCGCGGAACAGCCCGTCGAGCAGCGCGATCATCTCGGTCTGATGGGCGATGCGGCCTTCGCGGTTGGAGAAGCGCGGGTCCTGGAACAGGTCGGGCCGCTCGATCGCATTGGCCAGGCCCTGCCAGAACTTCTCGGGCGACGACATGTGCAGCGCGATCCACAGCCCATCGGCGCACTCGAGCACGTACGACTGCGACACGCTGGGCCGGCTGAAGGGGCCCATGATCTCGTTCTCGGAGAAGTAGTGCGTGAAGGCGTCGAGGTTGAAGTGGCACATCGCCTCGAGCATCGACACCTCCACCGTGCGGCCCACGCCCGTGCGGCCGCGCTCGATCAGCGCGCCCATCACACCGTAGGCCGCGTAGAAGCCGGTCATCGCGTCGGCCACCGCCGGCCCCACCACGCGCGGGTTGGCCGGGTTGACCAGCAGCTTGAGGAAGGCGCTGGCCGCCTGCGCCACGGTGTCGTAGGCGGGGCGGCCAGCGGCGGGGCCGGTCTGGCCGAAGCCGCTGATGGCGCAGTACACCAGCCGCGGGTTGAGCTCGCGCAGGCGTGCCGCGCCGGCCCCCAGCCGCTCCGCGGCACCGGGGCGGAAGTTCTGGATGTAGACATCCGATTCCTTCACCAGCGCATCGAACACCGCCGCGTCGTCGGGCAGCTTCGGGTTGAGCGTGATGCTGCGCTTGTTGCGGTTGTAGGTCTGGAAGTGCGGGCTGTAGAGGCCGCCGCGAAAGGCGCGGAACGGGTCCCCGCTGCCGGGCTGTTCGACCTTGATCACCTCCGCACCCAGGTCGGCGAGGAACATGCCGGCGGCCGGGCCGGTGATGAACGTGCCTTGTTCCAGCACCTTGATGCCGCTGAGGACTTTTTGCAACGCGTTGTCTCCTGTGTTCTGTCGGCCCGTCGAGGGGCTGGGTGCGAACTCTAGGCAACGCGGGTGAATTCTCACAATGATGGTTTTTCATGGATACCATCGACGGCATCGATCGTGGGCTGCTCGCACCACGGCAGCTGGAGACACCCCATGGAACTGCGGCACCTGCGCTACTTCAGCGCGCTGGCGGGCTCGCTCAACTTCACGCGGGCGGCCGAGCGGCTGCATGTCACGCAGTCCACGCTCTCGCACCAGATCAAGCAGCTGGAGGACGAACTCGGCACGCAGCT
>CALRYR010000347.1:0-5242 GCA_943372425.1 Variovorax sp. YR752
GCCGCGGCCGAAGCCGCCGACGCGGTGCTGCGCCTCAAGTACCTCGACGGTGGCCATGGCGACGGCTGCCACAACGACGACGACGCCTACACGCTGGCACGCCGGCGCTTCCACCACCTGACCTTCTACGGCTTCATGCTGTGCTTCGCCGCCACCAGCGTGGCCACGCTGTACCACTACGCCTTCGGTTGGGCCGCCCCATACGCCCTGCCCAGCCTGCCGAAACTGCTGGGCGTGGTCGGCGGCATCAGCCTGATGGCCGGCACGGCCGGCCTGTGGCGGCTGAACCGCCGGCGCCATCCCTTGCATGGCGACCTGGCGCAGAAGCCGATGGACCTCGGCTTCATCGCGCTGCTGTTCCTCACCAGCGCCAGCGGCCTGGCCTTGTGGCTCGGCCGCGGCACGCCCGCGCTGGCCCTGCTGCTGTGCCTGCATCTGGGCGCGGTGATGGCCCTGTTCGCCACCATGCCCTACGGCAAGTTCGGGCACGGCATCTTCCGCAGCGCCGCGCTGCTGCGCCACGCCGTCGAGAAGCGCCTGCCCAACCCCGTCGGCCTCGGTGCGGACTGACGCACCAACAACACCGGCAACCACACAACCCCCAGGAGACCCCGATGAACAAACGACAACGTCTGCATGCCACGGCCGCGGCCGCCGTGCTCTGCCTGGCGGGGCATGCCCAGGCCCAGGACTTCCCGCCGAAGAAACCCGTGACCCTGGTGGTCGGCTTCGCCCCGGGCGGTGCGGCCGACGCGGCCGCGCGCCTGATCGCGAAGAAGCTCGGCGAAGACGTCGGCCAGACGGTGATCATCGACAACAAGGCCGGTGCCGGCGGCAACATCGCGCACCAGTACGTCGCCCACGGTCCGACCGACGGCTCGATGCTGCTGTTCGGCTCCATCGGCCCGCTGACCATCGCGCCCCATGTGATGAAGGTCGGCTACGACCCGTTCAAGGACCTCGCCGCCGTGTCGGGCGGGGTGAACTTCCCCAACGTGCTGGTGGTCCACAAGGGCCTGGGCGTGAAGACCCTGGCCGAGTTCGTGGCGCTGTCGAAGAAGAAGCCCGGCAGCGTCGACTTCGCATCGACCGGTGCCGGCTCGGCGTCCCACCTGGCCGGGGAGCTGTTCAACCAGCGCGCCGGCATCGACATGGTGCACGTGCCCTACAAGGGCGGTGCCCCGGCCCTGCAGGACCTGCTGGGCCAGCGCATCGCCTCGTACTTCTCGGCGCCGCCGACGGCACTGCCGCACGTCGAAGCCGGCAACGTGATCCCGCTGGCCACCACGGGCCTGACGCGGCCGGCCTACATGCCCAACATCCCGACGGTCGCCGAGTCGGGCTACCCGGGCTTCGAGGCGCTGAACTGGTACGCCTTCGTGGCCCCCGGCAAGACGCCCGTGGCCATCCTGGAGCGCTGGAACCAGGCCATCGTCAAGGTGCTGGCCGACCCCGGCGTGAAGGAAGCGCTGAACAAGCACGGCCTGACGCCGCAGCCGACCACCCGCGCCGAACTCACCGACTTCATGAAGCAGGAAGACGCCAAGTGGAGCGCCATCGTGCGCGACCGCAAGATCACCGCCAACTGATCGCCCGCTGACCGCCAATACCCGCTCCCGGCGCATCGCACGGGGGCGGGTGAATTTGCCGATTTCGGATAACGCGCCGCCGCAAACGGGTGCAAATTCGGTTTCTCCACAGGTGACCCCGGAGAGACCCCATGAACACTCAAACATCCGCCGAAGGCGAAACCACCATCCTGGGCGCCTGCCCCCACGACTGCCCCGACACCTGCTCGATGCTGGTCAAGGTGAAGGACGGCAAGGTCAAGGCGGTGCAGGGCAACCCGAGCCACCCCTTTACCCAGGGTCGGCTGTGCGCCAAGACCAACCACTACCAGGAGCGCGTCTACCACGCGGAGCGCCTGCTCTACCCGATGCGCCGCACCGGCGCCAAGGGCTCGGGCCAGTTCGAGCGCATCACCTGGGACGAGGCCCTGAACGAGATCGCCGCGCGCTGGCGCACGACCATCGCCGAAGCCGGCCCGCGGGCGATCCTGCCGTACAGCTACCTGGGCACCCAGGGCCTGGTCAATGGGCTGACGGTCGGCGACCCGTTCTTCAACAAGCTGGGCGCCACGGTGTCCGAGCGCACCTTCTGCGACTCGGGCGCCTCCACCGCGTACATCATGACGGTGGGGCCGACGCCCGGCATGGACCCGGAGAGCTTCCAGCACTCGAAGCTGATCATTCTCTGGGCCTGCAACATGCTGAGCACCAACGCCCACATGTGGCCCTTCGTGGAGAAGGCGCAGCGCAACGGTGCCAAGCTGATCGTGATCGACCCGGTGCGCACCCGCGGCGCCCAGCAGGCAGACCAGCACATCCGCATCAAGCCGGGCACCGACACCGCATTGGCGCTGGCGATGATGAACGTCATCGTCAACGAGGACCTGATCGACCACGACTACGTGGCGCAGTACACCACCGGCTTCGACGAGCTGAAGGCGCATGTCCAGCAGTACACGCCCGAGTTCGCGGCCGACGTGACCGGCGTGGACGCCGAGGTGATCCGCACCCTGGCGCGCGAATACGCATCCACCCAGCCGGCGGCGATCCGCATCGGCGTGGGCATCGAGCGCTCGGCCGGCGGCGGCCAACTGGTGCGCGCAGTCACGAGCCTGCCGGCGCTGGTCGGCGCCTGGCGCAAGCCCGGCGGCGGCATCCTGCAACTGCCGCTGTGGGCCTTCCCGGTCAACTGGGACGGGCTGCACCGCGCCGACTTCATTCCCGAGGGCACGCCGGTGGTCAACCAGTGGCACCTGGGCCGCGCGCTGACCCATGACCTGGGGCTGGAAACGCCGATCCGGGATCTCTTCGTCTACAACAGCAATCCGCTGGTGGTCGCGCCCGACCAGGCGCGCCTCATCGAAGGCCTGTCGCGCGAAGACCTGTTCACGGTGGTGAGCGAGCATTTCATGACCGACACGGCGCGCTACGCCGACATCCTGCTGCCCGCCACGACCCAGGTCGAGCAGGCCGACCTGATGTTCTCGTGGGGCCATTTCTATCTGACGCTCAACCAGCCCGCGGTGCCCCCGATCGGCGAGGCGCTCACCAACTCGGAGCTGTTCCGCCGGCTGGCGCGCGCCATGGATTTCGAAGACCCGTTTTTCTACCGCGACGACGAAGAACTCATGCAGGCCTCGATGCTGTGGGACCACCCCGCCATGCAGGGCATCACGATGGACGGCCTGCGCGCCACCGGCTATGCGCGGCTGAACCTGCCATCGGCCGACACCTATGCGCCGCATGCGCAGGGCGGCTTTCCGACACCGTCCGGCAAGGTCGAGCTCAAGGCCTCGATGGCGGCCGGCGGCAACTTCGTGCTGCCGGTGTTCCGCCAGGGCTACAACGGCTTCCAGGACGGCGGCCCGGTCGACGCGTTGCCGACCTTCCACGTGCGCCACGAATCCGCCACCAAGGACCCGGCCCTGGCGGCCCGCTTCCCGCTGTCGATGATGTCGCCCAAGAGCCACGCGTTCCTGAACTCCAACTACGGCAACATGCGTCGCCAGGTGGCGCACCAGGGCGAGCAGTACGTGATGATCAACCCGGTGGATGCCTCGGCGCGGGGCATCCAGCAGGATGCGATCGTCACCGTGCAGAACGGGCGCGGCACCTTCAAGGCCCAGGCGCGCGTCACCGACGAAGCGATGGCCGGCGTGGTCATCACGCCGCTGGGCTACTGGGTCGACAGGAGCATCGCGGGCGCCACGCCGGCGGCGCTCAACCCGACCGCGTTCGCCGACCTCGGCCGGGCGCCGACCTTCTCGGACAACCTGGTCGAGGTCACCCTCGGCTGAGATGAAAACCCACCCCCGATGCAGCGCACTGCGTGTCGCTGCCTCCCCCTCGAGGGGGCGCACCCTGCGGCCTGGCGAAGCCAGTTCCGCGGGTGCCCTGGCCTCGGCCGTGCCGCTATAAAAAAAGGAACGATCCCACCATGACCCACGTCGTCACCGACAACTGCGAACAATGCCGCTACACCGAATGCGTGACCGTCTGCCCGGTCGCCTGCTTCCGAGGTGACGGCGAACGCCTCTTCATCGACCCGGACCTGTGCGTGGACTGCGGCGCCTGCGTGCCGATGTGCCCGGTGCATGCCATCGTCGACAGCTTCGACCTGGAGGACGATCAACAGATCTGGATCGGCGTGAACGAACGGCGCGCGAAGGAGCTGCCCACCGTGCGCGATCGCAGCGCACCGCTCCCGACGGCCCCCGACCGCCGCGCCGCTCTGGGTTACTGACGACATGGACACCTCGGTGAAACCCGGCCCGGTCGTCGCCATCGTCGGCGCCGGCCCCGCCGGCTTCTACGTGGCCGAGGCGCTGCTGCAATCGTTGCCAGATGCCCAGGTCCACATGTTCGAGCGCACGGCCGCGCCCCATGGCCTGGTGCGCTACGGCGTGGCGCCGGACCACCAGAAGCTCAAGCAGGTCGCGGCCGTTTTCGAGGGCATCGCCAGCCACGAACGCTTCCAGCTTTATGCGGGCGTCGACGTCGGCCGCGACCTGGGCCTGAGCGAGCTGCGCGCGCGCAGCCACGCCGTCGTGCTGACCACCGGCGCGGCGCTGGGTCGCCCGCTCGGCGTGCCGGGCGAGTCGCTGCCGCAGGTGTTCAGCTCGGCCGCCTTCGTCGGCTGGTACAACGGCCATGCCGATCACGCCGGCCTGCAGCCGGACCTGAGGGCCGACAGCGCGGTGATCGTCGGCAATGGCAACGTCGCGCTCGACGTGTGCAGGCTGATGGTGCGCACCTTCGACGACCTGGCCACATCGGACATTCCGCAGCCCATGCTCGAGACCTTCCGCCAGCGCGGCATCCGCGAGGTCCACCTGCTGGGCCGCAGCACGCCGGGCGCGGTGAAGTTCACCTTCAAGGAATTCCGCCAGCTGGCCGACCTGCCCAACGTGCGGATCCGGCTGCCACAGGCGGCCGATTTCACGCCGGCGATGTGGGAGCAGGCGTCCAGCCCGGACGCCAAACGCGTGCTGCAGTGGCTTCGCGCCGAGCGGGAACGGCCGGTGGACGCCGTGGACGACAGGCTCACGGTCAACCTCTGGTTCAACGTGGCGCCGACCGCCTTTGTCGGCGAGCCGACGCTGCAGGAAGTGCGGGTGCGCTCGACCGCGGGCGACGCATTCGCCATTCCGGCCGACATCGCGGTCACGTGCGTC